>JAZGCR010000175.1:0-4987 GCA_036477105.1 Nitrosomonadaceae bacterium
GCTAGATAAGTAATTTTCTTAATGTCTGCTTTGTGCCAAAAGCGGACGTTCACTTAGCAGCCCCAAAGATTATTACTTTAAGCGTTTAAATATTCTAATGATTTTTCTGAGAAGAAAAAAAGCAGCTTTCCCATGAATTTTCTATTACTAACCCACTCTAAGTTGTTGGCAGATGTGTATGTGGTGGTAGGCAGGTGTATCGGGTAAGAATTTACTCTAATGAACTTGAGTACCAAAACGAATGGCGGTTTTGCCCAGAGCATTTACTGCTCTCCCCTTGAGCAGTATGGGAACATAGTGGCAGTCTATGTATGCCGGAGGGTACTGTCAACCGCCACCCGTGTTGGTAGTAAACAGGGTGCTGGTCCACAATAGAGAAACGTTCAAACTAAGAAACCTTATGCATGTATGACCCCAGCACAGGAAGAAACCTATAAAAAGAAACTCTTTCCAGTCGAGTAACAACCTTAATCCGCTTCGGCGGATTTTTTCTTTTCTAGGTATGAGTATCAGCATGTATACTTTTCCGTTCTATAGCGCCCCAAATGATAGAGTGGATTGAAATGAAAACAAAAGCAATTGCAATTGTGTTCGGAATTTTCCTATGCGGAACAGCACAAGCGGAGTGGGTGGAATTTGTCCTACTCAGGAAAACCCACCTTGAAACCAACAAGAATATCCCGAAAAGGAAATAGGCATGGCACGCCCTGAAAAAAGTACTAAGACAAGCAACAAGGAGCACGTTGGAACTGATATAAAACTCAGCGCAGAAAAGCAACGCGTACTTGCACAAAGGAATGACACTGAAGCTTGGCGTCGCTGGGGACCTTATCTGAGTGAACGCCAGTGGGGCACGGTGCGAGAAGACTACAGTCCTGACGGTGAAGCTTGGGATTCATTCGGCCACGACCATGCACGCAGCCGCGCCTACCGTTGGGGTGAGGATGGTATCGCTGGTATCAGCGATACTAAACAGCACCTCTGCATGAGCTTAGTGCTGTGGAACGGCAGTGACCCGATTCTCAAAGAACGCCTATTTGGTCTGACAAATAGCGAAGCCAACCATGGCGAAGACGTTAAGGAAATCTATTACTACCTTGATGCCACACCAAGCCATTCCTATCTAAAGATGCTGTATAAATATCCGCAGCAGGCATTCCCCTACTCCCAACTAATAAAGGAGAATCGCCAGCGCGGCAAAGATGCGCCTGAATTCGAGCTGATGGACAGCGGAGTGTTCGATGAGAATCGGTATTTTGATGTGTTCGTGGAATATGCCAAAGCTAGTGTCGATGATATTCTCATGCTGGTTACGGCACACAATCGTGGCGTCGAAGACGCGCCACTACATATCATGCCACAACTGTGGTTCCGCAACACCTGGGCTTGGGGCTATGACACCATCCGCCCGGTTCTTAGCGTTGATGAAAGAAACTGCATCGTCATTGAGCACCAGAAGCTAGGAAAGTACTACTGTTATTTTGATGGTAATCCAGATTTATTATTCTGCGACAATGACACCAATGTAGCACGCCTATATGGGTTGCCGGTCTCAGGTCATAGCAAAGATGCCTTTCACGAGTACGTTATCCACGGCAACCACCACGCTGTCAATCCACTGCAAAACGGCACCAAGGCTACCGGTCATTTCGACTGCACGGTTCTCGCGCTCGGCAAGGTGAAAATTCGCGTGCGTTTGTCCAAGGAACAGAACGTTCTTCCGTTCAATGATTTTAATCAGATATTAGAAGCTCGACGCGCTGAGGCGGATGAATTTTATGCCGAATTGCAGATGGATCTTGCGGATGACGACGCAAAGTTGATTCAGCGGCAGGCGTTAGCGGGTATGATCTGGAGTAAGCAGTTCTACTACTACGACATAAGACAATGGTTGAAAGGTGATCCGGCCATGCCCACGCCGTCATCCGAGCGCCACCACGGCCGTAACAGCCAATGGAAACACCTCAATAACGCCGATATCATCTCTATGCCAGACAAATGGGAATACCCCTGGTACGCGGTCTGGGATTTGGCCTTCCATTGCGTTCCGTTGTCCATTGTCGATCCGGATTTTGCCAAGAATCAGCTGCTTCTTATGACTCGCGTCTGGTATATGCACCCTAATGGACAAATCCCCGCCTATGAATGGGCATTCGACGACGTCAATCCGCCAGTACACGCCTGGGCCGTATGGGAAGTATACAAGACGGAGCGCGATGCCAACAACGGTAAAGGTGATCTGGATTTTCTGGAGCGAGCCCTACACAAACTGATTCTTAATTTCACCTGGTGGGTCAACCGTAAGGACGCCGAGGGGCACAATATATTCCAAGGTGGCTTCCTTGGTTTAGACAACATCAGTGTTTTCGATCGCAGTGCCCCTTTACCCACTGGCGGTCACATCAACCAAGCCGACGGTACCAGTTGGATGGCAATGTATTGTCTGAATCTGATGCGTATCGCGTTAGAACTCGCGAAGCACAACCGAGTTTACGAGGACATAGCAACCAAGTTCTTCGAGCACTTTTTGTATATCGCAGAGGCAATGAACAACATTGGTGACCAAGGCATTGGCTTATGGGACGAGGATGACCAGTTTTTCTATGACGTGCTGCATTTCCCGGACGGCAAATTGATGCCTCTAAAGGTACGCTCCATGGTCGGATTGATCCCGCTATATGCAGTGGAAATACTGGAACCTGAGTTGCTAGACAAACTGCCGGACTTTGCGCGGCGGCTGAAATGGTTTCTCGACTACCGCCCCGACCTGGCTGCGCTAGTGTCACACTGGAACGAGCCGGGCCGGGGCAACCGCCGTCTTTTGTCCCTGCTGCGCCGTCACCGCATGAAGAGCCTGTTGCGGCGCATGCTTGACGAGACTGAGTTTTTGTCCGATTACGGCGTGCGTTCACTGTCGCGCGCACACCTTGAACAACCCTACGTGTTTTCTTATATGCATCACCAGTTGAGTGTGCAATACCAGCCGGCGGAATCCGCGTCCGGGCTATTTGGTGGCAATTCAAACTGGCGTGGTCCAGTCTGGTTTCCGGTTAATTATATGGTAGTAACTTCGATACGGCGCTTTGCCGAATACTACGGCGAAGACTTCAAGATCGAGTGTCCAACTGGATCTGGAAACTTTCTCTCGATTGATGAAGTCGCAGACGAACTGGTGTCGCGTCTCACCCGACTGTTCCGCAAAGATGAAAATGGACGCCGCCCCGTATACAATGACAACGACAAATTCCAGAACGATCCCCACTTCCGGGACTACATCCTGTTCCATGAATACTTCCACGGAGATACTGGACGTGGCGTCGGCGCCTCACATCAGACCGGCTGGACCGGGCTGGTGGCTAAACTGCTGCAACCACACAAGCACGACTGACTCAACTAAAACCAGAAACGACCAGGAGCCCATAATGAACGAGAACAATGAACTTCCCAACGTTGTCATGCCCCACTGTCCGCACCGCAACCTGCTACGCGGACAAAAGGCTCTCGTAACTGGTGCGAGTTCCGGCATTGGTAAAAGTGTGGCCGTTTACCTAGCTCAGGAAGGCGCAGACGTGGTAATCAATTTTATCGGTGACAAGCAGGCTGCCCATGAAGTCATGGAAACGATTCGATCCAATGGCGGAAAAGCCATTTCCATTCAAGCAGATGTATCTAGTGAAGCGCAGGTGCAAGCAATGTTTGCACAGATGTTTGATAACTTCGGCACCATCGATATTCTGGTGAACAATGCTGGATTGCAACAAGATGCACCTTTCCACAAGATGACCTTAGCACAATGGCAGAAAGTCATCGATGTCAATCTCACTGGCCAGTTCCTTTGTGCACGTGAGGCAATCCGTGAGTTCAAACGACGTGGTGTAGTACCAGAGATCTCGAATGCCGCTGGCAAAATAATCGGTATCAGCTCAGTACACGAGGTTATTCCCTGGGCGGGACATGTCAATTACGCAGCATCCAAGGGTGGGGTCAAGATGATGAACAAAAGTATCGCCCAGGAGGTTGCTCCTTATCGAATACGTGTTAACTCAGTTGCGCCAGGCGCCATCCGTACTCCTATCAATCGGTCTGCCTGGGAAACGCCCGAAGTCTACAACAAACTGATGAATTTAGTTCCCTATAAGCGTATTGGTGAGCCGGAGGATATAGCTCGTACCGTGACTTGGCTGGCCTCAGACGACGCCGACTACATCACCGGTGTCAGCCTGTTCGTCGATGGCGGCATGACCCTCTATCCAGGTTTTGCCGAAGGCGGCTGACGTTGGAGCTGTGGCAGATAAACATCGACATCCTATAGAACCACGTAGCTTTCGCTTTACGGTGTGCGCAAACTTCTGAAGCCGTATTCAAGAACATATCACTCACATCCGAGATAAGATTTGGTGCTCTCCACCAGCTTATCGTTCTAAAGGGCTGAGTATGGGTCGTCATTTTTAAATTAGGAATCATGGCATAGATAGCTGGATCAACTTGGACCTGGGTTACAAATGCTCTCCACAATGTTTACATATAACATTTGGATATTTACTCATTCTTTTCCTTGCCGCCTAGCAGTATGTTAATGAGGATTCCCTGTTTAGGAATATCAATACGGAAACATGCAGTATTTCACCCTACATTTTACACCTTACACCTTACACCTTCGCTTTAACATAGACGTAGAAATACATTTTTAAACTATACGTTGATACCCTGAATGTCCGCTTTGGGTCGTTAGCAGTCATTCACTATTTTTCTTTCTGGAAAAATTTTTCGCGCCGAAATTGGGGAAAGGAAAGAGGGGTAGGTACTACATTGATAGGGGAGTGGATCAGTTCCAGACTAGGTGCGCCCCCTATCTTAAATAAATCTAAAGAAGTATGCAGAATTCAGCTGAGCGCAGATTCATCCATCTAGTCCAATATGGTTTCATGCCATCCTATTGAATCTAGCATTTTATGGGGCAATTTTGGGGGCAACACCTAAACATTGA
>JAZGCR010000176.1:0-3187 GCA_036477105.1 Nitrosomonadaceae bacterium
GTACATTGAAAATAGACAAAGCTTAGAACATCCCATGGTAAGGATTACAGGCTGTGGTGTGATTCCCGCCGTTTTTATGCTACAAGATTAAACTGGGTATTTTAATGAATTTCCGATTAGTGCCAAAAGCAGCAATTCAATTCTGTAAATTCTTAACCACATATTAACGTACGTTATGCATCGAGAGACCATGGGAGAATCGAAATGCCAAAGATCATTCGCTTTCATAAAACAGGAGGGGCTGACGTGCTCAAGGTCGAGGATTTGCCCTTGTCAGAACCTGGCGAGGACGAGATTCGCCTGAAGGTGGAGACCATCGGCCTCAACCGTGCCGAAATCATGTTCCGAGAGGGACAGTACCTGGAAGAGCCCATATTGCCGTCGCGACTTGGCTATGAAGCTGCCGGAACTGTTGACGCCGTGGGATCAGGCATCAGTGGCATCAAGATTGGTGATCGTGTAAGCACCATACCTGCTTTTTCGATTGGGCAATATGGAGTCTACGGCGAGAGCGCCATCGTTCCAGGTTACGCTGTGGCTCGTTACCCCGATAATCTATCAGCAATCGAGGGAACTGCAATCTGGATGCAATACTTGACCGCCTTCGGAGCCCTTATCGAAATCGGACAATTAAAAAAAGATAGTATTGTATTGATCACCGCGGCCAGCAGCAGTGTGGGGCTGGCCGCAATTCAGATCACAAAGGCAGCCGGGGCTTTGGTAATTGCCACTACCCGCGGAGTCGACAAAAAGCAGTTTCTCCTCGATGCAGGCGCGGATCATGTCATCGTCACGGATGAAGAAGATCTGGCAGAATCAGTAATGGCCGTTACGTCCGGCAAAGGTGCTAGCCTTATTTTTGATCCCATCGCGGGACGCGTACTGGAAAAACTTGCTGATGCCGCAGCTTTCAGAGCGACTATCTTTGTGTATGGCGCGTTGTCTCGAGAGCCAACAATCTTCCCATTGTTCTCATCACTTAAGAAGGGCTTAATAGTACGAGGTTATACCCTGTTTGAAATTGTAAAAGATACCGAGAAGCTTGCCTGCGGCAAACGGTACATCTATGACGGGCTTCAATCCGGCGCACTGAAACCAATCATTGATCGCACCTTTCCGCTGGAAGCCATAGTGAGTGCTCACCAGTATTTGGAATCCAACCAACAAAAGGGCAAGATTGTGGTGACAGTCTGAAAGGGTTGCAAGAAACAGGGAATGCATCGAGCATGTAAATTAAGAGGGTACAAAAGAATTTTTATTAGTATGATTGCCAATAGCATTGATAGGTGAACGTCCCTTTGGGTCGATAGAGATCATTTGCGAAAGTCTGCTTTGTACAAAAGCGGACATTCATATACACATAAATTCCCCGCTCAAAGTCGAGCTGCAAATTTAATGTAACAGGTACAAGAAACCATTGATTCTTCTTAGTATTGTTTTCTAGACTTACTGAGTTCGTGTATGCATGTTTTCATCTTTCTGCTTTCAGCATTGGTAATCTGTCTCATACCCTTTTTCACGCCCTTCCTCGACTTTGCCTCTCTTGGGGTTATCTGCCTTAATCGTCCTTTAGCCATGATTTACGTATCCTCAATGATTATTAAAGGTTAATCGGGAAAGTACGTTTTCAAGTGTTATAGACGAGCAGCCAATCCCACTGGGGGTATTATTGGGGATATTTCTAGGAAATTGGGCTAGCTATTTCTTAGCTAATATTATGATTGGTAAGGCATTAGCAGACA
Source organism: Nitrosomonadaceae bacterium (assembly GCA_036477105.1). Classification (GTDB taxonomy): domain Bacteria; phylum Pseudomonadota; class Gammaproteobacteria; order Burkholderiales; family Nitrosomonadaceae; genus BJGV01. The sequence continues at coordinate 1,743 of JAZGCR010000176.1, forward strand.
TGGGCTCGATTCCCGCTGCCTATTTGTCGCGTGGCTTTTGGCTTAGCATAAGTAACTCCATGAAATCTCCTGGCACCGGAAAGACAATGGTGTTGGTTTTGTCACCGGCTATGCTACCCAGCGTTTGCAGGTAGCGTAATTGCATAGCTTGGGGTTGGGTTGCAAGGATTTTCGCTGCTGCTAGCAACTTCTCCGAGGCTTGCAGTTCCCCCTCGGCGTGGATGACCTTGGCGCGTCGTTCCCGCTCTGCTTCTGCTTGTTTTGCAATGGCGCGCACCATGGATTCATCGATGTCCACGTGCTTGATCTCGACGTTGGAGACCTTGATTCCCCAAGTGTCAGCCTGGACGTCCAGGGCTTTCTGGATGTCCAGGTTGAGGGTCTCACGTTCAGCCAGCATCTCGTCCAGTTCGTGCTTGCCTAATACCGCTCGCAAAGTAGTTTGTGCAAGCTGGTTAGTGGCGTTCATAAAGTCTTCAACTTGTAGGATGGCCTTTTTCGGGTCCACTACGCGGAAATACACCACCGCATTTACCTTCACCGAAACATTGTCGCGCGAGATCACGTCCTGGCTGGGCACGTCAAATACTACGGTGCGCAGGTCTACGCGTACCATCTGCTGGATACCGGGAACGATGATAATGAGTCCTGGTCCCTTCACCTTCCAAAAGCGCCCTAGCATAAACACTACACTACGCTCGTATTCTCGCAGGATGCGTAGACTGGAAACCAGTAAAATAGTTGCCAACAGAAGGGCTGTCAAACCGCCGAATTCAAACATGCTCGTTCTCCTTTGTTGAGTTAATCGGTTCCACTTCGAGAATTAGGTCGTGTTGCGCCGTTACCCGCACTTTCTTTCCACGTGTGATCGGCGCACGGCTTCGTACTTTCCATTGTTCGCCATGCACGCGTGCCCAGCCTTCGGTTTCGATGTTATCGAGAGTCTCGCCTTCAGCACCCACCAACTCTTCGGCTCCTGTCACAATCGGCTGCGTGCGTGCACGTATGGCCATGCCGATGACAATTAAGGAAAAAAACGCAGTTACTATAGCGGTTGGTACAATAAGCGCCCAAGAAACGCCGTAACCAGGTAGATCCGTGTCGATCAACATCACCGAACCAAGGACGAAGGCGACAACGCCACCCAGTCCAAGCGCGCCGAAGCTGGGCAGAAATGCCTCGGCTACCATAAGGGTGACACCGAGCAGGATGAGTCCTAGTCCGACGTAGTTTATAGGCATGAGTTGCAGCGCAAACAGTGCTAGTAACAGGCAGATGCCACCAATTACGCCGGGAAACCCCATACCAGGGTTCGAAAACTCATAGAGTATTCCATAGATGCCTAAGAGAAGCAGAATGTAGGCTATGCCCGGGTCGCCGATGACAGTAAGTAGTTGGCTGCGCCAGTCCGGCTCGACGTGCTTGATGACAAGGTCTGTGGTGTC
>JAZGCR010000177.1:0-5318 GCA_036477105.1 Nitrosomonadaceae bacterium
TGGCAAGGATATGATCCCCTCTTAAATTACCCAGAAATCATAGGGTACCAAATTAAAATGGGGGTATTAATGGGGGTACTAAAACAACAATTCAACTCACCATTCAATGAATACGCCATAAATAGGCCGTTATGCCGTTTATAGGCTATTAGTATGACGCAAGCGTACATGGAGAATGTCATGGCAATTGTCCAGCTGCTACCATGCGGCTAAATAGAATATTAGGTGAAATCCAAGTAACGATGTCATCATACTCTCCACCTGTGGAACCAACTACTTTAGGAACTTGAGCAACAAAAGTTATAGGGTTAGTTGCATTGGTACTCTCATCTACGTTGGCACCTGGCACAGCCGCAACTACACTCTGATCATTAGTCGAACCGTAGCCATTCTTACCATGGGATAAAACAACAGCCGGAATATCACTGGGGTTAGATAAGTTAACTAGCGCACCAGCCACATTCCTCGTCTGGATGGTAATATCTCGTACTGTCGGCGGGGACAAAACCAGTGTGCCTGGCGGACCGGCATAAGCTGAAGTTACGCTATAGCGGAAAATATTACCCCAAGCATCCAGCTTAGATACACCCAACTTAGCCCAGGGAATATATCCATGCCTATCCGCTAAAACAACACAGGTGAGTTTCTCGTCACCATTGGTAGATGAGATAGCAGGACAGGGTAATCGCCCAGAGGTGATGGCAAAACCCATCAAAGCTTCTTTTATCTCAGAAAGAGATTTCCGTGTCTCGTTCATGTCCCGCTGATCTATCTGTGCAGTTAATGGCACAACCAAACCACCTATTAACATTGCAAGTATAACCATTACTACAGCCATCTCTACCAAGCTGAATCCGTACTGTGCCGGTCTTGGAATCGCTCTCTGCCAAGCAAGGATATCGCAATGCCAAGTGTGCCTGGAGTTCCTGCTCATTGGTAAACTAACACGTCGTTGAAGGTTGATGTCAGTAAACTTTTCGAGAAAGTGTTGCCCACTTCGTTGGCATCCTCCAGATAGTTTTCTGAGTCTCCTATATCCCCCGTCGTTACCCGAGGTTGCCCACCAGCTACTCCGGATAACCTCTTGCCCGCGACAATTATTACTACCTGCTTATCTGCTGCAGTTGAAGGTGGATCAACCACCCTACAAGCACCGCTTGTAGCACATGCGTTGGCAACAGGTGGAATGAGCGGATTGATGGGCTTGTAGGCATCTGCTAAACCATAAAAAACCTGTTTTTTCCAATTAAGCCACCAATCGGATAAGGAAAAAATATTGCAACTCGTTGGCCAGAGGTCGCTCATTCCTCCACTACTGCTTGTATTGGTTCTAGTAAAGGGAGTATCAGGAATCCGTCCAAATCGATTGTCAGTATCATCGGAGTAATCGCCGCTGCCTGAGTCTCCGATATCTGCTGCCCAGGGATAACGACCGTTGTTTACTGAAGCGTAATCCGTCATACATTTCAGCACCTCACCTGCTACTCTTTCCTCTAGCTTTGGCAACAAATCCTGGTAAGTAATACTGATCAAGCTATCATTAACAATAATGTTGCCGTTGATCCCTAGAATAGGTCCGTTGATGAAACCATCTGTGGCGCTACCATCAATAAAAACAGCATTATCTTCACCATTACCAACATCCAAGTAATTTTGCGGGTTGGACGCCCCCGCTGCGCTGCGATCCTGTAGTGCTGTCGCTCCCTCACGCTGTATCACACCCCCTGGCGCGATTACGACCGCCACCACCCCGCTGGGCACAAAAACATCAGGGTTAGCGCCATTATTAATCACCAACCCAGAAGATTTACGTACCGTAATAGTGCCACGTGAATCACTATTCAAGCAACCTAACTGAACTGGGTTTGTACAGATAGTTCGGACATTTTCCTTGAAGTTATTGGATACGGCGTACCACAATTGTTCCCCATAACTATCCCGCAAATCGGGCAAGCCCAATGTCTTCCATGGCAGCCTACCCAATCGGGCCGGCTGGCCCGTAGTGCCAGCAGCATTACCACAACTGGTAGCAGCAATTCCACCACTATCCAAAGCCGGGCAGGGTAAATCACCAGGGCGTGCTGTGGTTACGGCACTAGGGACAATAGGCAGAAGAACGCTAACGGCATGGGCTATAAGCGCTTCTTTTGCATGCGCTAGCGCTTTAGCTGTTTTCATATTTTGTTCTGCAACGCTGCTGCTACCAGTTAGCGAAATCACTAGTGTCGTTAGCGTGCCAAGAACGAGGATCGTGAGAAGTATCATCAACACTGCCCCTTTCTGTTTGATAGGCAACACTGCACAACTAAAGAGGTGCTGCTGTCGGGAGATACGAACAGTAAGCAGCATTTTCTACTTAATCCATTGTTCCATTTGGCGGAATGGACATTTTTCCAGTTTTTTGTGCAGATTGTTGCGCTGACTTAATTTCTCTCGCGGAACTTGCATTCCTTACCACACTGCTGTCTAGGTCTATGCTCTGCCCAACCTTAAGGCGTACTGAGTTGCCTGTACCCGGTATTTTAACTGGTACCGAGTTAGGCGAAATATCACGCTCTGCCAATATCCCGTTGGCACTCTTCTGGCTTTGCGGCACACCGTTTATCCAGACCACCCGACTCCCACCGTGCCGCTGTATGATTCCATTTACTAAAATTTTGTTGCTGATGGTAACTCCAGTTTCTACCTCCGGATTGCTCTCCAACTGTTCAAGCCGGATACGCTGTTCTGGTGTAAAGAACAACCTGCCTAATGTCTCTTCCCCAACTGCAACACATGGTAAGGCTGTAAGTGCAAACAACGCATAGTAGAAAACTTTTTTCTGCCCATTCATTTATTCACCTTCTGCGATTTTTCGTTCAGCGTTACCCAACCCAGAGAACACTCTGCCTGTATGTTTGGAGTAAATCTAAGTTGTCTTATTAAATCGTTACGGGTAAGGCTACAGCTCTCCAACAGGTACATACCTACTGCTTCCGCACTCAAAGCATCAAAGAAATCTAGTAACTGCCCCTCATGCAGCAAACTAAAATCTAATGTCATATTGCTCCGGTAAAGATCAAAGCTTTTGCTAGGTGAATTAGTGTCTAAGTTTAATGTTTCTTGCGGCTCCAGCTTGTATTTCACACTAAAAATATTTAGCTGATTGCGGATTTTTTCAATTGTTTCAATCCAGTCCAGACGCCGTTCTTGGCCGATTACATTCTGCTCCACTAAAGCCTGGTATTGATGGTAGTACCCCTGCAAATCTTCCTGTTCGTTTTTGGTGCGTTCCAGCTTGCGGAGAGCCTCTGACCACTCGCGGTCCGCTATAATCTTAGCCTGCTGTGCTTCGGTTAGTACTCCATCACTTACGTAAACAACAACGGCCCCTAATAGTAACGCCAGAGCCAACATAATGAGTAAGCCACGAATATGCGGTAAGTCTTTGGTGGAAAATTTCATCTGAATCTTGTCCGAATTTTTCGAATTCTATCTTGCATCAATCTAATAACTTTCGGTTTGTGCTTGGCTGTTCAGCACCACCCTCATGACAAAAGCACTACCGCGAAGTTTTTTTTCACTGTCAAGATCACCGGCGATGCTGGCACCAGAATCAAGATTGATTGGCATCGTAACGGGCGTCGCTGAGAATCCTGCCCTGTCCAATGCATGACCAAACTGGTGAATTGAGTCGATAGTGTCTCGCAAGTTGAGCGAGGATATGACCTCCCCACCAAGAAGAATTTCCTGATACGCGGTAGATAGCGAGGCTTTAGTTATCGGGTAACCGTTCCCTTGTACGGCATTTAAGCCAGATGTCACTCGCCATGACAGGCTATTCACCTGGATCATGGGAAAATCCTCCAACCTCCGACTGATCTCTGCCAAAAACTGTTGAGGTTGTAGTGCGGAAGCCGAAAGATTCTGAATGACGGATACCCCAGCCTTCATACGGTCAACTGAAACTGGAAAATGCGGATAGTTCGCCTCAATCTGGCGTTCTTGAGCCACTATGGAAACTTTCATGGCGTTAACTGCTTCTTTGTCCTGATGAAAGTTGGATGCCTCCCATAGGTTGATACCCGACCACACCACACAAATGAACGCAACAGTGGCTACAGTAATTTTAAGCAAGCTCTGAGCTTTCCATAAATTGTGGAAATGCATGTCATCGGCAATTGCATACTGGTTAGCTGGTGGCTTACGTCCAAGCATATGTAGTAGTAACGAGGTCGCGTCCGAATCGGTCGGAATTTCCCTAAGTCCGATGCGCTCAGCTAGTACGTCAATATCCTCAATCAGGTAACACACGTTGTCTGAATCTTGCAACGTCTCTTGTAGTTCCTTCTTGTGGTCTTTGCTGCAAATAATACAAACATCAAGTGCCTGGTCAATGGGTAGTAGGCTAAGACTACTAAGATATTTATAGGTACGGTTAAGCTCAATTTGCAATGGCTTTGTGATATCGTCAGTACGTACGTCAGTACGTACTAATGGCGTTAACCGTGAAAAACTGATATTGCCATCTCGGTAGAATATTTCGCGCAACCCTGAGTATTTTTGCCAAGTAACCAGTAACAGATGGGAAGAAGAAATGTGACTAACAAGTTGATGACTAATGAGGGGAACCGAATAAATTCCGGCTACAGAGGCTTCGTGTTCCAGCATGATATCCAACCAGGGAGAAACTAGTTCAGGGTTGGTCAGTGCTGAAAACAATGTCATGTCATCACGTCGCCCATCCTGTTCACGATATAGCGTATGAGCATGACGGAACGGAGTGTTATGGTAAAATTGTTCGAATTTTCTGAGTACTATGTCCTTGCGATCCCTGCCGCTGACATGGGGTATGGATTCGGAACGAAAGTCTTCTTCCACCAGATCGGCAAGTAAATAACAAGGAACTTTCGGGTGTTTGTCTAGTAAATCAGCAAAGGCATCGTGCCCTGATTCGTCGTTTGAAAACGGTTGTCCACCCTGCAACCGACCCCGACTCCAAGAATAAACGCTAAGCCATTCAGCACCAAGAAACAATAGTAGCTTGTCTGCCATTATATTTTCACTTTACTAATGACGTCATAAATCGGCATGAGCACGGAAAACATGATCCAGCCTAGCATCAAACCAAGTAACACAGTCGTTGCAGGACCTATCATGGCCTGTGCATTCGTAATCGCTTCCTTCACGTCTCGGTCATAAAAATAACTGACATTAAGCAATGCCTTGTCTAGCGCTCCGGTAGCTTCACCTACCCGTAGCATGCGTAGAACCAGTGGTGGGAATATATTGGTGCTTTGGAAACTTTGAGTCAGATTCTTACCTTCTTCAATTTCCCG
>JAZGCR010000178.1:0-7254 GCA_036477105.1 Nitrosomonadaceae bacterium
TCGCAGCAATTACGCGCGCATTACTTTTACGCGTATGGGTTTCGCCCACTCGCTGGTATTCTCCATTTTCCAACACTCTTAATAGCTTTGCCTGCAAATCCAACGGCAATTCGCCTATTTCATCCAAGAACAACGCTCCTTCTCCGGCATCCTCAAAATAACCGGCTTTGGCGCTGACGGCGCCTGTAAATGCACCCTTACTGTAACCGAACAGTGTCGGCTCAACCAACGTAGGAGAAATAGCAGCACAATTGAGCGCAAGAAAAGGTGCGTTAGGTTTCTTGCTCAGGCGGTGTAGCTGAGCTGCTACAAGTTCCTTACCGCTACCCGATTCACCCTCAATCAATACTGGGTAGGGCGCAGCAGCATAGCTGATGATCTGGTTACGCATTTTTTTGATCGGCGCGCTATTTCCGACCATCCCTAGATCACCCGGTTCGCCCGCAGTCTTTGCATCAACCTCAGCCTTCTGGGTTTTCAGAGCGTTAAACAGATGCGCTTTCAGGTCTTGGGGAGAACATGGTTTGGCTATAAAGTCTACTGCTCCTAGCGACCGAGCATGGCGTGCATGGGATTCTTCATTCTGACCGGACAACACCAGAATTTTCATCTCCGGAGAATGTGCAAGAAGTTCAGTAATGAGTTGAAAACCTTCTTCTGGGCGGTGAGGGAGGGGGGGCAGTCCTAAGTCAACTAATGCTAACTGTGGTGGCACAGCCAGTTGTCTCACCAGTTCGATGGCTTGAGGCCGTGATTTGACCACACACACCTCGAAATCCTGGCTCAGTATAAAACTCAGAGTTTCGGTAATAAGAACGTCGTCGTCAACCAGTAGAAGTAGCGGTTTAGTAGGTTCGGGCGCCATTCTCAAGGGATCACGTCGGCGCAATATCGCGTCACTGATTTATCGGAGCGTCTGTACATACCATCTATTATGGCCTACATAAATCGTATGTAAAATAAAAATTTGCATGGTTTTTTCCAACTCTGTAGTTAGAGTGTGTCAGCGTTGCTTAATTTTGCAATTATTGAGATTAGTAAGTTAGCTAATTTACAAGCTGAAGACCCAAAACGATTTTGAGTGTATTAAGTGTAGTATGCATGCCTTGTCTTAATCACCAGCGCTGGAGTATAATTTGCGATTAGCTATTTGTATCTAAACGGAAGAGTGCGCCAGCTTCATTAGCGCCGCCGAAGGCGCAACCCCCCGGAATCGCTCAGGCATAGATCGGGCCAGACTTGATCCCTAAAGACCGCTTGTTACAGGCTATTCTGGAGAGTGCCGATGTAAGTCGGCCACCGAAGGGGCACACGGGACAAAAGTTCTGTAATCTCTCAGGTAAAAAGGACAGAGGGGTGAAGCCATATCATATGGCTTCACCTTTTTTATTTTGTAAAGACTATTTGTAATGAAAACGACATCGCTTAATCGAACCCACCGAAACATGAACGCAAAAATGGTTGACTTTGGTGGCTGGGACATGCCCCTACATTATGGTTCTCAGCTTGACGAACACCATAAAGTACGTGGTGATGCAGGTATGTTCGACGTATCACACATGCTGGTGGTGGATATCAAGGGCGAAGGTGTACGTGATTTTTTGCGGCAACTAGTCGCCAACAACGTGGACAAGCTGACGCAACCTGGTAAGGCGCTTTATACCTGTATGCTCAACCCTAGAGGTGGGATTATTGACGATCTCATCATTTATTTCCTATCTGAATCGTGGTTCCGAATGGTTGTAAACGCAGGCACTGCCGACAAAGATATGTCGTGGGTACAGGCCCGGCGCAATGAGCTTGCACCCGGACTGGAGATTATCCCGCGCCGAGATCTTGCTATGATAGCTGTTCAGGGTCCGAATGCCCGCGCTAAGGTTTGGCAAGTTATTTCTGGGGCTCAAGCTGCAACAGAAAATCTAAAACTTTTCCAGGCAACCACGTTTGACAAATATTTTATTGCCCGCACCGGCTACACTGGTGAGGATGGTTTTGAAATCATACTGCCCGCCAGTGACGCTCCAGATTTATGGGATGCGCTCCATGCCGCAGCCGTGACACCTGCAGGACTCGGTGCACGTGACACGTTACGACTTGAAGCTGGCATGAATCTTTACGGCCAGGATATGGACGAAACTACCAGCCCACTGGAATCAGGGTTGACCTGGACAGTTGATTTAAAAAGTGAGCGTAATTTCATAGGCAAGAAAGCACTTCTAGAAACGCCAGTGAAAAACCAATTATTTGGTCTACTACTGCTAGATCGAGGCATATTACGTAGCCACCAGAAAATCTCTACGCAACATAGTAAAGAAGGAGACGAAAGCGAGATTACCAGTGGCGGTTTTTCGCCTACACTAAATGCATCTATTGCGCTTGCGCGGTTGCCATTACAAGTATCTGCTGGTGATGAAGTACAGGTATTGGTGCGAGACAAGACACTGCGGGCAAGAGTATTGAAATATCCATTCGTCCGGAATGGAAAGAGTTTAATTTGAATTGAATTGAATTATAAAGCGACCTTATTTAATTTTGGAGCATAAACATGAATATTCCAACCCATCTTAAATACACTAAATCCCACGAATGGGTAAGGCTTGAAGAAGACGGTACGATCACGATCGGCATTACGTACCATGCCCAGGAATTACTGGGCGACATGGTGTTTGTAGAAATCCCGCAAGTCGGGCGTCAGCTTAAGCAGGGAGAAGAATGTGCTGTAGTGGAATCGGTTAAAGCAGCCGCCGACGTGTACGCGCCCATCACGGGAGAAGTAATTGAAACCAATTCCGAGCTTGAATCTGCGCCAGAAAAAATCAATCAGGATACCTACTCAGCATGGCTGTATAAATTAAAACCCTCCAACATAGCCGACCTAAGTGAACTGCTCGACTCAACGGGATATCAGAAAGTACTGGAAAGCGAAACACATTGATAAAGTTGTGTCAGGAAAAAAATAAAGTGCAGGTAGAATCTTCATACTTTATCTTCCAGTTCTCACATTACATGCCTCATTACACACGATTCACGGAAACAAACTATGCCGTTCATTCCACATACTGAAGAAGATGTAACTGCGATGCTTGCAAGCATCGGTGCAAACACCATTGAAGACCTGTTCGATGAAATTCCTCCCGCTTTAAAAAGTGGCATCTTAAAACAGGTACCACCAGGCTTGAGTGAGATGGAAGCCTCCAGGCTAATGTTGGAGCGAGCTGAAACGGATGGGCGCTATCTCAATTTTATTGGTGCAGGTGCATACGAACATCACATTCCTGCTGCGGTATGGCAGATTACCACCCGAGGTGAATTTTATTCCTCTTACACCCCATATCAGGCGGAAGCAAGCCAAGGCACGCTGCAACTACTCTACGAATACCAGACCATGATGGCATCACTCACCGGCATGGATGTGTCAAACGCGAGCATGTACGATGGAGCTTCCGCGCTAGCTGAAGCGATACTGATGGTGGTGCGCTCACATAAGAGCTCGCGTCGGGTTCTGATGCCATCCACCATTCATCCAGTTTACCGCAGAGTAGTAAACACCATCGTAAAGAACCAGAGGGTTGAAATCGTGGAAGTTCCCTACTGCTTAGAATGTGGGCACACACTCGTGGAAGACCTTGCACCCTATGCAGGCCAGGACATTGCAGCGCTGGTGATTCCTCAGCCAAATTTCTTTGGCGTGCTCGAACAGGTTGACGCACTTACTGACTGGGCACACAACAACAACGCACTAGCTGTCGGCGTAGTCAACCCCTTGGCACTAGCAATGCTTACCCCACCTGGTGAATGGGGTAGCAATGGCGCAGATGTGGCGGTGGGTGAAGGCCAGCCATTAGGCATTCCGCTCTGCAGTGGTGGACCGTATTTTGGCTTTATGGCCTGCAAGCAGGAATTAGTGCGGCAAATGCCAGGACGTATCATCGGCCGCACAACGGATCTGGACGGAAAATCTGGCTTTGTCCTAACACTTCAGGCACGTGAGCAACATATTCGCCGCTCCAAAGCTACTTCCAACATCTGCACCAATCAAGGATTGATGGTCACCGCCGCCACCATTTATATGGCCTTGCTAGGGCCAAAAGGGTTACAGCGGCTAGCTGAGCAATCCCATGCTAATACCTTGGCTCTAATAGAACAACTAGAAACTTTGAAGGGAGTAAAAAGAGCTTTTAGTGTACCGTTGTTTCATGAGGCAGTAGTGACACTGCCAATATCAGCAGACAACGTGTTGCAAGCACTCAAGATGCAAGGGATACTAGCTGGACTGGATCTGAAGGAATATTATCCGGAGCTTGGTAATGCAGTACTAGTGTGTGCCACTGAAACCAAGATACCAGCCGATTTAAGAAAGTACACGGAGTATCTGGGCCGGGCATTAGCCGAGCAAGATACGTCTGCGTTTAACCCAACGTAGTCTTGATTGATTTTTAATCACTCTCACTTAAGGAGAAAAATATGGTCACCTTTGCAAGCAACCCCATCAGAGTAGAAGGCACCTTTCCAAAAATAGGCACTAAAGCACCAGCCTTTTCACTGGTGGACAAAGATTTGAACGATGTTTCACTAGCAAATTTTGCTAATAAGAAAAAAGTACTTAACATCGTCCCTAGTCTAGACACACCGGTTTGCGCCACTTCTACCCGCAAGTTTAACGAAAAAGCCAGCAATTTGAGCAATACGGTGGTGCTAATAATTTCTGCCGACTTGCCTTTTGCAATGAGCCGCTTCTGCAATACTGAAGGCCTAGATAAGGTAGTGGTATTGTCTACTATGCGTGGCGCAGATTTTATGAAGAATTATGGCGTTGCCATTGCTGATGGCCCCCTAGCTGGCGTCACAGCACGTGCTGTTGTAGTGTTGGATGAAACCGATAATGTGATTCATGCTGAACTAGTGTCAGAAATAAAGGACGAACCTAACTATGAAGCAGCTTTGGCCGCTTTAAAATAACATTAACCGATAAGGCGAGAGACTTTACCATGCTGATATTTGAACACTCACGCCCTGGAAGGTGCAATTATTCACAATTTCCAGCGACTGAAACAAAAATCAAAAATATTCCGCAAAACCTGATGCGTAAAATACCACCGCTGTTACCAGAGGTCTCTGAGATGGATGCGGTGCGGCATTACACCCAACTTTCGCAAAAAAACTTTTCAATAGACACAGAGTTCTATCCACTTGGTTCTTGCACGATGAAATACAATCCACGTGCATGCAACTCATTGGCTATGCTGCCGCAATTTCTGGCACGACACCCACTTGCGCCAGAAGATACTGGCCAAGGTTATCTTGCGTGCATGTATGAATTGCAGGAAATACTGAAGGATGTAACCGGCATGACAAGTGTAAGCCTTACGCCAATGGCCGGTGCGCAAGGTGAACTTATTGGTGTGACGATGATACGTGCTTATCATGAATCACGCGGGGATCATGCTCGCACTGAAATTATCGTGCCTGATGCTGCCCATGGCACTAACCCTGCAACGGCGGTGATGTGCGGCTACAAGGCAGTGGAAATCTCCACTGACAAGGAAGGTGATGTCGACATGGACGCCTTGAAAGCAGCAGTAGGTCCGCAAACAGCGGGGTTAATGCTAACCAACCCATCCACGCTTGGCGTGTTCGAGAAAAACATTGCTGAAATGAGTAGAATCGTCCACCAGGCGGGTGGATTGTTATATTATGACGGCGCAAATCTGAATGCAATACTAGGCAAGGTAAAGCCTGGCGATATGGGTTTTGACGTAATTCACATAAACCTGCACAAAACATTTTCTACTCCTCATGGTGGGGGTGGTCCAGGTTCAGCCCCAGTGGGAGTTGCAAAACGGCTGCTGCCGTTCCTACCTGTTCCAGTAGTGGCATTTGAAAAAGGAACGTATCGCTGGCTAACTGAAAAAGAGATACCACAATCCATCGGCAGATTTTCAGCGCATATGGGCAATTCCGGTGTGTTGTTACGAGCTTATATCTATATCCGTTTGCTAGGAGCAGAAGGCATGCACCGGGTAGCCGAGTTCGCCACACTTAACGCCAATTATTTAATGTCAGAATTGAGTAAAGCGGGATTTGAAATTGCTTATCCCACTCGTCGAGCTAGCCATGAATTTATTGTCACGCTAAGAGATCTGAAACAAAAAACCGGTGTAACCGCAATGAATGTGGCCAAGCGATTGCTAGACAAAGGATATCATGCCCCTACTACCTATTTTCCGATGCTGGTTCCGGAATGCCTGCTTATAGAGCCGGCTGAAACCGAGTCCAAGGAAACCCTTGATGCCTTTGTTGCATCCATGAAGGAAATCATGACAGAAGCTCACACACAACCAGAAATAGTAAAGGGTGCACCCCACACTACCCCTGTACGCAGGTTGGACGATGTCAAAGCAGCACGCGAACTAGATTTAACCTGGAAACAGTAAATGTCTGGTGGAATGAGGACTAATCATCGTATCCTCGGTCCCATTAAAACAATCCTCTTCCCGGAGTCAGTAACTATCACCGCCACCATTCGGATTCCTGATATTGCGCTAAATAACTATGCATACACTCATTTGCGGTTCCATTGTCTACGACACCATCATGGTGTTTCACGATTATTTCAAAAATCATATCTTGCCAGAAAAGATCCATATTCTGAATGTAGCTTTTCTAGTTCCAGACATGCGACGGGAATTCGGCGGCTGCGCTGGCAACATCGCCTATAACCTACAAATGATAGGTGGAGCCCCACTTATCATGGCTGCAGTGGGTGATGACTATCAATCGTATGCTCATCGGTTGGAAAAATTAAACCTGGCGCAGACCCATATCCGCCATGTAGGAGACACATTTACCGCGCAAGCATTCATCACTACTGATCTGGCAGATAACCAAATCACCGCATTTCATCCTGGCGCGATGAACTTTTCACATCAAAATCATGTGGCCGACGCGAAAGATGTAGAACTTGGCATCGTTGCTCCGGACGGGCGTGAAGGCATGGTACAGCACGCGCGCGAGTTCTATGAATCTGGAATTCCTTTCTTGTTCGACCCTGGTCAAGGATTACCAATGTTTAATGGTGAGGAGTTACTTGATTTCATCAAAAAAGCTAATTACATCACGGTTAACGACTATGAAGGCCAGTTACTGCAGGAGCGTACTGGGTGCACACTGGAAGTACTGGCAAAACTCGTCAATGGATTAGTTGTCACAAAGGGGTCACAGGGATCTGTGATTTACTCCGATGGCAAACAAATT
>JAZGCR010000179.1:0-5729 GCA_036477105.1 Nitrosomonadaceae bacterium
CTTGAAAGAAGATGATGTGATGAATGCAGTTAAGGATGCAGGTTTCAAAGCGATTGAAGTGAGAACAGCTGGGGCTGAGCTTGTATCTAAGTCCGATTAGAGATGGATAGAGCGTTTGTTTTGGCACTAAGCAGACGTCCATCTAGTAACAATTGTTCTGTTACTAGTACTTCAATGGTAACGAGTGGGGGTGCACCTAGTCTGGAACTAACCCTACCCCTATCAATGTAGTAGCTACGCTCTTTCTTTTCTACTCTGAGAACCAATTTGTCCCAAAACTATTTAGTCGTCACTGATAAAACTAAAATAAGGACAGCCACTATAGGTCCCCTCGATTACCTTGCCTGATGAGTTGGAGACAAGGGTTCTTCTACACGTACGGATACCATACTCACCGTTAGTAACTGTGGTCCAAGTATAGGTGGCTCCACCATTAGCGTGGTTGTATACTATTGAATCCGGTGCGCCCCATGAAGCGGTAACATTTTCAATAGGCTCCCCTTCCCATGACTTCCTTAAGTTCTGCATTGACATACAGCCAGATAGGAACAGAACTAAGAGAATAGTGACTAGTCTCATGTTATTCAATGTATCACAAATGAAAGTGGCGGCGGGAATCGAACTAATCGCTTAGAAGCTTTCTATTGGCTGATTAACATAATTCAGATCATCAATGTACCAATAAATATACCAACAGATTTATCACGCTTAGGGTTTTTAGAAGTGTGACTTATTGCCATTCTTGCTAGTTATTTATCTGCCAGTGTTCCACCAGTGCCCCATGACAATTTCATGTTAGGAAAGGGCTACACCTAGTCTTGGATTAACCCACCCCCTGTCAATGTAGTACCTACCCCTCTTTCCTTTCCCCAATTTTGGCAAAAATATTTTTTAAAAGGAAAATCGGCAAATTACTGCTTTTGACCCAAAGTAGACGTTCAGGAAACTAAATATAGGAAGGAACAAGAACGGCTTCTAAACTTGGGAATATGTTTCTTCAAAATACGTATGGTTGGTTAGGCTGAGGCGTATGGTTTTCTATCTAGATGTTCCTCTCAAGCGTAACGCATTGGTAATCACTGACACGGAGCTGAGACTCATTGCGAGTGCCGCAATCATTGGCGATAACAGATGCCCTGTTAACGGATAAAGTAAGCCCGCGGCCAATGGAATACCGAATGCGTTATAGACAAATGCAAAACCCAAGTTCTGGCGCATGTTGCGAACCGTGTCGACCGAAATGCTCTGGGCCTGTGCAATCGCGCGCAAGTCCCCTTTCACTAACGTTAGATGCGCGCTGTTGATAGCCACATCGGTTCCAGTACCCATCGCAATGCCAACATCTGCCATAGCCAGAGCTGGCGCATCATTGATGCCGTCACCTGCCATGGCAACCACCTTGCCCTGTGCTTGAAAACGTTCTACCAATAACAGTTTATCCTGCGGCTTGACCTCGCCATATACTTCATCGATGCCCAGTCTTGCTGCAACTGACTTCGCTGTTGTGAAGCCGTCTCCGGTGGCCATCACCACCTTTAGCCCCGCCTGTTTAAGTGTTTTAAGCGCTTCCAATGTGGTTGTCTTCACTGGATCGGATACCGCAACCAAGCCAACCAACTGCTTATCCGCTGCTAGGTACATAACGGAAGCACCTTCGCTACGTAGCATTTCTGCTTGGTTTGCCAGGATATGCCAGTCAACATTTTCTGTGTCCATCAGCACCGTATTGCCCAGCACGATGCGCTGCCCCGACACCACGCCACGTACGCCAATACCGCTGGAAGATTCAAACGAATCTGGCTTGTCTAATGCGAGGCCACGGTTATGGGCTTCTGCCACAATCGCATGCGCGAGCGGGTGTTCGCTACCCTGGTCGATGCTTGCCGCAATCTGAAGTACCTGTTGCTCGATGAAACCAGGTGCAGCTACCACGCGGTCGAATGTAGGCTTACCTTCTGTCAGGGTACCGGTTTTATCAACGATCAGCGTATTAATCTTGCGTATCCCCTCAATTGCTGCAGCATCGCGAAATAGGATGCCCTGGGTTGCTGCACGGCCAGTGGCTGCCATGATCGACATGGGCGTGGCCAGTCCCAACGCACAAGGACAGGCGATGATCAAGACTGCCACTGCATTGACAAAGCCGAATACCCAACGTGGTTCAGGGCCGAAAAAGCCCCAACCCAACAAGGTCAGTATCGCGATCCCCACTACCACCACCACGAAGTAGCCGGCAACGACATCTGCCAGCCGTTGCATCGGTGCACGCGAGCGCTGCGCCTGCGCAACCATTTGCACGATTTGCGACAGTATAGTTTCTGAACCTACCTTTTCCGAGCGCATGACTAGGCTGCCGCTGGAATTAATAGTTGCTCCAATTACTTTTTCGCCTGGGCGCTTTGTGACAGGGACTGGCTCGCCTGTTAACATTGATTCATCGATCGCACTTTCACCTTCCAAAACGACGCCATCGACTGGCACTTTTTCACCCGGGCGTACGCGCAACATATCGCCAATACGGACATGGGTCAGTGGCACGTCTTCCTCACTTCCGTCATCTTTGATGCGACGTGCTGACTTTGGAGCAAGGCCTAACAAGGATTTGATAGCCGCCGATGTTTGTGAGCGCGCTCTTAACTCCAAAATCTGCCCAAATAATGTCAGCGAAATAATTACTGCTGCCGCTTCAAAATACACACCAATTCGACCATGTTCCATGAAAGTCGCTGGAAAGATTCCCGGTGCTAGAGTTGCTACCACACTGTAACCGTATGCGGCAGACACACCCAGCCCGATCAAGGTCCACATGTTCGGGCTGCGATGCACAATTGACTTTGCCCCACGCTGGAGAAAAGGCCAGCCAGACCAGAGAACAACAGGCGTGCTAAGCACAAGTTCAATCCAACTTTGAAAAGGTAATCCACCAGAGAACAATCGATGTCCAGCCATTGCCAGAACTGCCACAACAACTGTCAACGGCAACGTCCACCAGAATCGGCGACGGAAATTAATAAGCTCTGGATTTTCCTCTTCCTCGTGTGACGGCATCATCGGCTCCAGCGCCATGCCGCACTTCGGACAAATTCCGAGGGTAGATTGCTGCACCTCCGGATGCATCGGGCAGGTATAAATTGTACCCTCCAGAACGTTAGCGCTTGGCGAGGACGCTAGGTCTTTATTAGCTCATCTAGTGAAAGAAGAGTAGTGTCCATCAACTCCTTGTATTGCCTTTGCCACAGTCATACTAGGGAAGTTTCGTGGTGGCAATTTGGGGTGCCAACCACAAGCAAATTCCAAAACAGCTTCGAGTACGCTACCTAGCGGAGCTCGTTTCCAATGGTCGTCCGGTTCATTATGGATCAAGACTGTTTCACCATCGGTCATGTGTCCAGAGTAGGCAGATAGAAAAAGTTGTCGACTCTGCTTTTTCTTGCAATTGTATTCATTTTTTTGCTTTGCTGATATGACACCGGGTTCCTGAACCATCTTGTAGTCATACAAACTCCACATTTTCACACTGTTGCCTGTTTTTCGAATTGTGGCAGGGTCAGCGTAGGCGGTAAAGGCTTCTGCTTCTGCTTTTGTTTCAGTCGCGGTAACATAAACCCACTCCGCCATCGCACTACTACTTACAACAGCCAATAGCATCATCAAAATAGCTTTATACATGGTGACTTGTCTTATCTGCGAAGTTTTTTCATTTCTTCTTCATCCTGTTCCTCGCGCTTCTGTTGCTCGTATTGACGCTTAAATCGTTGTTCTTTCTCTTCGTCGATTCTACTCGTATCTTCTTTTCGCTCTTGCTCAAACTGACCTTTTGGAGTCAATAAGTCTGAACTGTCAAAGAAATTTCCATAAATTCCACTGGCGTAAACGTTGTTTGTTATAAGTAATCCAAAAGCTAGAATAATTTATGTTTTCATTTATAAGTCTTTGCTAGTTATTTTAGGTGTCAAAGTTCTTGTTTTTTTATGTACAACCTAGAGTCCAGATATACCTCATACCAATTTTGAACATTAGAGCAAGTCAGTTTTATGCGCTAGTGCTGGAAAGCAGGTTAAAGCCAGTTAATTATATAAAAGACTAGGGCGTTCGTACTGTTAATCCGCAGGCCGTAGGTTCGAGCCCTACTCAGGGAGCCAACATCCATAAACTTTTATGGGACATGGACCATATTTATGCTTTCTTATTTCCATGAAATGTAACCAGTTTATAACCGCATTTACTCAATAGAGCCGATTTTCTCTTTATGAATTTGAGAGGGATTTGGAAGGAGGTCTTCAGATATGAGGGGCATAGCAAACAACATTGCTATGCGTGGAGATAGTTGAGTAACTCAGCCTGTGAATGGGTAAAGAGTATTAAATAAGATTGCTTAACCTCATACAGATTTCCGTTGTCCAGTGATCTTGGCCATTCGCTTCAATACATCCTTTAGCTCTTCTGTTACCTGTACGGCAGGAGGGTTCCCTCCATTAAAACGCAGAATTGTTCCACTTTTGGCAGGGATAAAGCTAGTAACATTATCCATATTTACTTGTACTTCGGTGTCGTTTTGTTGTGTTAGCGGTATAAAATTCATTTTCTTCCCCTCCATTTTAAGTAATATTTAAAGCAGATCTAAAGAAACTGGCTATGGTGCGCTTTCATTTATGCGCTGAAGCAAGGTCATGAGCTTGATCTTGCGTGGCCATTTCTTCTTGCAATTAATTACAACCCAAAGAGATTTTAACGAGAGAAGGGGTGTTTTGCTAGATCATCCCTTATTATGAGGGTAGTGAAGAAAGAATATGATCTACTTAAAATTTTCAAACGTTGCAAACTAGCTACAAATCTCTGAAAATTTCAAGTACGTGATGGGTTTTCTTCAATGGTCGTTAGTTCGGATTCATAAAATGTTGTTTTCCAAACTCTACTTTGATACGTAACCCCAACTTCATATATATTTTCACCAATAGATGGCTTATTACAATTTTTAATAACACCTCTCATCTTGACTGGGATAACAAAAACAATCTGCGATAGCTTAAACTTGTAGTCACTCATCCCAACTCCTACTTCATGCGCTCATACTCCGGCCAAAACTAGTAATTCCGTCGGCATTCTATACTCTCATACAGCTGGAACTGGTTATGGACGTTGATGAGTTGTGGCAATTGAAAATGGGGAACGATTAATTTTCTTAAGAAGAAGTCAGCTATAAGCGGCCTCACAGATCTGCAAGTCAATGTATTCCTAATGTTACATTTTGTTTTATTTGTTACCTGATGCGATTCTTTACTTAGTCTTATCGGGTGGGGTAGTATTTTTCTCATTAATTTCTACCTGGAAAAAAATTTCATCTTGCTTAATCATACCTAATTCACTACGAGCGCGTTCCTCGATGGCATCGGAACCCTGCTTGAGATCTTGTACCTCTGCATCCAGTGCGGCATTACGGATGCGGAGTTTCTGATTTGTTTCATTTTGCGTGATAACTAGTTGATCAACTTTCCACACCTTGTGCCAGCTACCTTTGCCCAACCATAACGGGTATTGCAATAGGACAATCAGGGCAAATAGTATGAGGCTTAGCACTTTCATTATTTTAACTGGTAGTAGGCTCCCCGTCCGGCATAGTTTGCAGAGTCGCCGAGGTCTTCCTCGATACGAAGCAACTGGTTGTACTTAGCTAGACGATCAGAGCGAGAAAGTGAGCCAGTTTTGATTTGCAATGCATTAGTAGCTAC
>JAZGCR010000018.1:0-6106 GCA_036477105.1 Nitrosomonadaceae bacterium
TTGAGCTTGATAATAAAGATGGCAGATGGCGCCCAGGTATGTTTGTAAACGCAGAACTGGTAACAGAGGAAATTCAGGTACCGGTTGCGATAACAATGGATGCTATCCAGACAATGCGTGGCAGGTCGGTGGTGTTTGGCCGCTATGGAGAATATTTCGAAATACGTCCGCTAGAACTGGGGCGTAGCGACAGGAGAATGGTGGAAGTACTCAAGGGACTATCAGTCGGGGAGCAATACGCGGCAGGTAACAGCTTCGCTATCAAGGCTGAGCTAGGTAAGGACAGTGCATTTATTGACCATTAGGCAAAGTGGCGGCCACCCTAATTCCTACAGGATAACCCTAAGAAACTAACTAAAGAAAATCATGCTTGAAAATATTTTACGCGTATCCATCCACAAAGGCTGGCTTGTCCTGACAGGGGTGATCGTGATGGCCGTGCTTGGAGTCTATAGCTACCAGAGGCTCCCTATTGATGCCGTTCCAGATATTACCAACGTACAGGTACAGATCAATACTCAGGCGGTCGGCTATTCACCGATGGAAGCTGAGCAACGCGTGACCTTCCCGATCGAGCGGTCCATGGCTGGCCTCCCCAATCTCGAATATACACGCTCCATTTCACGCTATGGACTATCGCAGGTCACAGTGATCTTCAAGGATGGTACTGACATCTACTTTGCACGGCAATTAGTAAACCAGCGGATTCAGGAAGCCAGAGGCATGCTGCCTGTCGGGATCATGCCCACGATGGGGCCGATCTCTACCGGTCTTGGTGAAATTCTTATGTACACAGTGAGAGCTGAAGAAGATGCTAAGAAACCAGATGGAACATCGTATACCCCAGTCGACTTGCGAGAAATTCAAGACTGGATCATCAAACCACAGTTGCGCACGGTCAAAGGCATAACAGAGGTCAACTCAATCGGCGGTTTCGTTAAACAGTTTCATGTTACACCCTATCCAGAAAAACTCATTTCTTTCGGATTAACGCTGCAGGATGTCGTCGTAGCGCTACAGCGCAACAATCTCAACGTGGGTGCAGGCTATATTGAGAAAAGTGGAGAACAATTACTTGTCCGGGTACCCGGACAAGTCACGAACCTGAAAGAAATTGGGGAAATTATTCTGGGCAGCTACCAAGGTGTACCGGTACATATTAAGAATGTCGCCGACGTTCTGATCGGCAAGGAACTACGCAATGGTGCTGCCACCCAAAATGGGGAGGAAGTGATACTGGGTACCGTGCATATGCTGATCGGAGAAAACAGCCGCACCGTCTCCGAAGCAGCTGCCAAAAAACTAGCGGAGATTAATCGTAGCCTACCTGCAAACGTGGTTGCAACCACTGTCTACAATCGTACTACCCTGGTGGACAAAACTATTCGAACTGTCGCCACCAATCTGGTTGAAGGTGCTGCGCTGGTAATCGTGGTGCTGCTCTTGTTTCTAGGAAATCTGCGCGCAGCGCTCATTGCTGCATTGGTCATCCCACTTTCGATGTTATTTACCTTTAGTGGCATGGTTGCTAACCATGTTAGTGCAAATCTGATGAGCTTGGGTGCGCTTGATTTCGGCATCATCGTGGATGGTGCTATCGTCATTATTGAAAATAGCATCCGGCGTCTCGCCCACGAGCAAGCGCAGCTAGGACGAAAGCTAACTCGCGAGGAACGCTTTGCGGTAGTCTTTGATGCAACTAAGGAAGCACGCCATATCTTGGTCTACGGCGAACTCATTATCATGGTGGTTTATTTGCCTATCCTTGCGATGACCGGTGTAGAAGGAAAGATGTTCCACCCTATGGCCATCACAGTCGTGACCGCATTACTAGGAGCAGTGATTCTCTCCGTGACGTTTGTTCCTGCAGCAACTGCACTTTTTCTCTCTGGTAATGTAGCAGAAAAAGAAAGCATCGCTGTAGCATGGGCAAAGAAAGCCTATGTACCAGCACTAAATGCTGCAATGCGCAATAAGGAGCTTACTATAACAATCGCTGTAGTTATTGTGGCGCTATCTGGTCTGCTAGTAACCCGTATGGGTAGCGAGTTTGTCCCTAGTCTCAATGAAGGAGATATCGCACTTCACGCGATACGCATTCCCGGAACGAGTCTGACCACTGCTATCGAAATGCAAAGTGAGCTGGAGAAAACAATCAGGACATTTCCTGAAGTAGACAGGGTTTTTGCAAAGATCGGAACCGCAGAAATTGCGACTGACCCGATGCCACCGAATGTTGCCGATATCTTTATCATTCTCAAACCCAAGTCAGAATGGAACGGTTCATACCACAGTAAGGTGGAACTGATAACTGCAATGGAACAGGCGGTACAGAAGGTACCGGGTAACAAGTACGAATTTACTCAGCCAATACAAATGCGATTTAACGAACTACTGTCAGGTGTTCGAGCGGATGTCGCAGTAAAAGTATTTGGCGATAACATGGACACCCTGTTTTCCTTAGGAGAGAAAATTGAAAAACTACTTAAAACTATCCCCGGTGCAGCAGATGTAAGAACCGAACAAATCACCGGATTAACAGTGCTTTCCATTCAGATAGATCGTGCAAAAATGTCGCGCTATGGTTTGAACGTATCCGATGTGCAAGACGCTGTCACCATTTCTGTTGGGGGAATAACTGCCGGCACTATTTACGATGGAGACCGCCGCTTCGATCTACAAGTACGCCTGCCTGAATCTCAACGTGGCAATATTGAAGCACTCAAGCGTTTGCCGATCAAACTCCCCAGCTTTAGCACAGACGAGATTACAAATATTCCCCTGGCCAGCTCACCCACCTATGTTGCTCTAGGTGAGGTCGCCTACCTAAAGCTGGCACCAGGACCCAATCAAGTAAGTCGAGAAAACGGAAAACGTAGATTAGTGGTCACTACAAATGTACGTGGTCGCGACCTTGGCTCTTTCGTCAATGAAGCAAAAACGCTCATAGGAGAAAAATTACAGCCCCCCCCAGGATATTGGGTAACATGGGGCGGACAATTCGAACAACTTCTATCTGCTGCCCAACGTCTCCAAATCTTGATTCCACTTGCTCTCGGACTTATTTTTGCTCTACTTTACATTATGTTTAGGAACTTTCAGGACGGACTACTTATATTTACAGGAGTTCCGTTTGCTCTCACAGGCGGATTATTTGCTCTGTGGTTACGCGACATTCCTCTATCCATCTCAGCCGCGGTCGGATTCATTGCCCTGTCAGGAGTAGCAGTGTTAAATGGTCTAATGATGCTGTCGTTTATCCGAAACCTACGAAAAGAAGGTCACACCCTGGATGACGCTATTCAGACCGGAGCCATCACCAGACTGCGCCCGGTACTTATGACAGCGCTAGTGGCAGCCATTGGATTCATCCCTATGGCCTTGGCTACCAGCATTGGTGCAGAAGTTCAACGGCCATTAGCAACTGTTGTGATTGGGGGTATCCTATCCTCTACCGCACTGACTCTATTAGTATTACCAGTACTATATCGACTAATCCATGGACAAAAAACTAATGGAGAAATTTAATTTGCGTGACGTAAAATATTGAAAACGAAAATATGAAAAAGCTTCTTTAAATCTGGTAAATTAACAGGATTTAGTTCCAACATGAACACATATATCATCAGTTACCCCATAGCAAGACTGGCAACAGCCACTCCAAGCGGGACGTGAACATCTATATAAATTATAATGAATCGCCAGCTTTGCTGTTAGGCAGAAATACTGGAGAACAGTAGTCTGAATAAATCTGATGTTAAATTTTTCCCCAGGGAGTCCAGTTTATGAAATCCATTATTCTTGTTTTGTTCAGTACATTGCTCCTCTGTTCATGCGCTACTGTAGGAAAAATGAGCAGCCTGCGCGAAGGTTTGACAAAAGCGGAAGTTGTAAGTACCGTCGGCGACCCTGATGGTTTTCAAAGAAATGGTGAGTATGAAGCTCTCCTCTACACCGACCTCCTGATCAGTAGTTGGTCTGTGTTCAGTGGTTTATCTTGGGATCGCACAGATTACTCCGTAATTCTGAAAAATGATCGCGTGGTTGAATATGGTCCTGGAAAGATTATTCAGCGTAGCCAAAACGCGTCTCCATACATTCTTATTCAACAACAATACTAACTGACAAAAATCTACCGAGATCCACTTCACGTAAATTAATTGCGGGTGTGCAGTTCATAAAACAACTGAGTAGGCGGCCCAAGGTAATGGCTCGGAATACCTTATCTTCTAGAGAAACTACTACTAATATTCTAATGCTGTCTTTCCTGATTATATTCGTGCGAATTGTTGCTGTAAGATTGCGCGCCATTTTTACTCAAATGAAAACTTCTCCTCCCTAGGGTAAGTAGGGCGTTGTTGTATAGAATATGCCACTTTCATTTTTCCTCTACAAACTCTCTTTTAACTCGTTATCTATAACACCTAAGTCGCCAGTATCGGTATTATGTATTGTGGGATGGCCTTTTGAATGATGGCCCCATGTATCCTTCGGCTGCACTGATTCGGATTGAACACTATTTGCGATAAAAAGAGCGACTGCTACACTAATAACAGCGATAATCAAAACTAGTAATACTTCTCGAACTTTATGTTTCATCGCCTTCTCTCCTCTTAAATGCAACTGAGGTTTGCTCGACCCTAAAAAGGTGTAAAACGCCGACTAACAATTAACTGACACCTATATGGATGTATATTTAATATAAGGTAACCACTTAAAATTTTATTTCTCATTTCATGCAATCACCTGATTGCTAGGATAGGGTAATAGCTCTCCACACAATACTCTGTGAAGAAAGTCACACTATTGAGAAGATTAAAGGACGCATTGCATGGAAATTACCTAGCAAGTGATTTGTAACTGGACGCAATATTTCGTTACACTCGTGGTTCCAGCTAGATCACGTACACGCAAT
Source organism: Nitrosomonadaceae bacterium (assembly GCA_036477105.1). Classification (GTDB taxonomy): domain Bacteria; phylum Pseudomonadota; class Gammaproteobacteria; order Burkholderiales; family Nitrosomonadaceae; genus BJGV01. The sequence goes on from JAZGCR010000018.1 coordinate 4,916, forward strand.
TTTTCTTTTGATAATGCAGCAGGAAAAAGCTAACCTTCTCATTCATTTGCTCAACACTAGGGCAAATCAAGATTTCTTAGATTTCCTTTAAACCTAGTATCGCTCTCCAGTCAGCTTATTTTTCAAAAGCATGTACTGCAAATTTCAAAGATTTGCGATTGGTATTTCGATACAGTGCCAGCCTCCTGGTCTTGGCCAGATCTCCAATCGTATTGACTCCTCATCATCCTGAGCGTAAGTTCAGGTACAGGGACCGATCAAAATCATGTCATTTTTTGAGGAGCTAATAGTGGCTAATACTCAATCTCCAACCAAATCGAATCCAAATGTTTTAACTCCGGTTAGTCCTGCCATTGAAAATTACATGCGCCTATTAGTGAGTCGAACGGATCATCCGGTTCTGACTGAAATGGAAGAGATTGCGAAGAATAATAATTTCCCTATTATTGATCGACTAGTTGGCATTTTTCTTGAAACATTGACAAAAACAGTCAACGCCCAACGTGTATTCGAGTTTGGTAGCGGGTACGGTTATTCAGCTTACTGGTTTGCAAAAGCAGTAGGTCCAGAAGGAAAAGTTATTTGCAGCGACGGCGATCCTCTCAACAAAGAGAAGGCTGAGAAGTATCTTAATTCGGCAGATTTATGGGATAGGATTAGTTTTCATGTCGGACGTGCGCAAGAAATTTTTTCTCAAACTGAAGGGCTATTTGATATCTGTTACAACGATGTCGACAAAGGCCAATATCCTGAAGTGTGGCATCTTGCTAAAAATAGAGTTAGTCCTGGTGGCCTCTACATTGCTGACAATGTACTTTGGCATGGACGAGTAGCTGTGGAAAATTATGTTGATATCGTCCCCGGCTGGACGGAAGCAATTATTGAACACAACCAGTTAATTTTTAATGATCCTGAGTTTGACGCTTTTATCAACCCAACTCGAGATGGTATTATTGTGGCACGCAGGAAAACTACGTAGAAATTTGAGGTAAGATCACAACAATATGACTAAAAAGGAGCTAAATTATGATGCCGCTCGGGCGTTGTAGGAATAATGTTACCAAACGACTCCATGTAGTTGCACTACTCTGTCCAACAGAAATTCCAATTAGATAGGCTCCACCAGTATTCTTTTCCTTGCAACGTCCCTGCGCTGGTCTTCACCCACATTCAATGCAAAATTCCGCTCGT
>JAZGCR010000180.1:0-10667 GCA_036477105.1 Nitrosomonadaceae bacterium
ATATTCTTGCGATGGACAAACATAATTTCTCCATACTCAATGAGCTCTGCCCACCACAGCATAACCACAAACTTGGAATGCTAATGCAGTACAGTAAAAAGTTCTCCGAATACGAAGAAGTACCTGATCCATATTTTGGTGGGTATCGGGGTTTTGAAAAAGTACTGAATATGATAGAGGATGCGGGACAAGAACTTCTTAACCACATTTGTAAAGCAAACTAAAGATAGTAGAATATGTGAATGCAACTGGACACAAGCAATTTTGGTCCGAATAAAAAAGTGGGAAGGAGTCCCCCCACCTCATATTTTCTCAAATTTGATCACTTTTATTTGTGTGTCTCAATTTGTACCAGTGGCTCATGTTCTACTACCGGCAGTGCAATAGACCTTTCTCGCCGCTGTTTCGGCAAGGCTGAGTCTTCAGTCGTAGCAACCTCCACAGTTGTTCTTTTTTCCGGTATTGTCTCGATCATGACCAACTCACTTACGGCTAAATCCTGTGATTTGATATCACGTGACATTGGAGGCTGCTGAACTACTTTAGGTTCAGATTCGGATGACACTTTTAGTTCTGCTACTAGGTCCACGTTCTGAGTTCCAGTAAATTTACCTTGAAATGGTTCTCCCACTACTGTAGTTGGGGTAGACGTGGCCAGAGATGTTATCGGCTCTTTAACAGGTTTTTCTACAACTGGTAGCTTCTCCACCTCAGATATTACTTGAGGCACATCTGGTTCCGTCTCAGGAACTATTCCATCTGCATGTACAGTTTTAACAAGAGGAATGGGTTTTGGTACAGCATCCGCATGATCGCCTGCAGTCTCCTCGTGAGCTGGCTCGTCCTGCATGACTGCAGGTTGTGTTGGCTGCCTGTCTCGTTCAGAGGTCTGTTCATTTCCGTGCTGGTCACGGTCTAAACGCTCACCCCGATCACGCTGCCTACCACGACGACGACGTGAGCGCCCACTGTCTTCACCTTGTGCCGTCTGGTTTTCGACTGGCAGCTGTTCCCCTCCTATCAAAGGCTCAGCTTTTGTTTTAACTTTCTCATCACGTGATGAACGTGACTGTTTTTTATGGGAGGACCGCTCACTCTGGGTTTTTTGTTCACCACGCGGAGAATGATGAACGGCTACCTCTCGTCCCTGAATTAGAGCGCCCCCTGTTTCACTCCCAGATTCACCGTGAGCACCACGTCTCTGTTGCCCACCTCCTATTTTCTTGTCACCACGTTCTCGATCTCGCCCCTCGTGACCACGATCACGACGCCCACGGTCTTGCCGCTGCAATTTTGTCTTGGCCTGTTTCGGTTCCGCAGCTTTATTCTCTTCACCACTTATTGGCTTGAACCAACCAAAAACTCTGTCCAAAAAAGAAGGCTGCGCTTTTCTCCCACGCACAGGAGCTGGCTGCGATGGCGTAATACTCCGCACCGCTGCTTGTTGTCGAACCGGTTTTGCTTCTTGTGCAGCTGACGGTAAGTTCACTTCTTCAGTCGGTTTCTCTACCATCTGATAACTAGTTTGGATCTCGCCTAGTTTCACGTGGTCATGACGCAAACGATCAATATTGTAGTTTGGCGTTTCCAGATGAACGTTAGGAATCAAAATTACATTTACTTTCAATCGCGCTTCAATAGCAAGTATCTCCGCACGTTTTTCGTTTAGCAGATAAGTTGCTACATCCACTGGTACCTGAGCGTGAAGTGCGGCAGTACCCTCCTTCATCGCCTCTTCCTGAATGATCCTGAGAATATGGAGAGCGGAGGAATCGGTGTCACGAATATGACCAGTACTGTGACAACGCGGACAAGAAATGTAATTACTCTCACCCAACGAGGGGCGTAAACGCTGACGCGACAACTCTAGTAATCCAAATCGAGAAATCTTGCCTACTTGTACTCGTGCGCGGTCATAACGCAACGCATCAAGTAAGCAATTCTCCACTTCACGCTGGTTACGAGTAACCTCCATATCAATGAAATCAATAACTACAAGCCCACCCAGATCACGCAGTCGTAATTGACGTGCAATTTCCTCTGCAGCTTCCAAGTTGGTGTTGAGTGCGGTCTGTTCGATATCTGAACCACGAGTGGCGCGCGCCGAGTTCACATCTACCGATACCAATGCTTCGGTATGATCAATGACTATGGCACCACCCGAAGGCAACGTTACTTGTCGCGAGTAAGCTGTTTCGATTTGGTGCTCAATCTGGAAACGAGAGAATAACGGCACATCATCGCTATAAAGCTTGATGCGACTGACATTATCAGGCATAACGTGGCTCATAAACTGGTAGGCCTGCTCATGTATGCTTTCAGTATCGATCAGGATTTCGCCAATCTCTTGATGGAAGTAATCACGTATAGCACGTGTTACTAAACTGCTTTCCTGGTAAATTAGGAATGCGCCGCTTTGGTTCTTGGAAGCATCCTCAATAGCACGCCATAGCTGCAACAGATAATTCAGATCCCATTGCAATTCTTCTTCGCTACGACCTATACCAGCAGTCCGGGCAATAATGCTCATGCCTGGTGGAATATCAAGATGCGACATCACTTCACGTAGTTCGGTGCGATCCTCGCCCTCAATACGACGAGACACTCCACCTCCACGCGGGTTGTTGGGCATCAAAACCAAATGGCGCCCAGCCAGTGAAATGTAAGTAGTCAGTGCCGCACCCTTGGTACCGCGTCCATCCTTGTCTACCTGAACAATAAGTTCCAGGGACTCACGTAGTGCATCTTGAACACGAGAACGTGCAGGATCAACATTTTCTTTGAAATAAGATCGAGAGATTTCCTTGAACGGTAGAAAGCCGTGACGCTCGGCACCATAATCCACAAACACAGCTTCGAGGCTGGGCTCAATACGAGTAACGACCGCTTTGTAGATGTTACTCTTGTGCTGCTCTTTGCCGGCTGATTCAATGTCAAGATCAATAAGTTTCTGACCATCAACAATGGCGACACGAAGCTCTTCCGGCTGTGTCGCATTGAATAACATGCGTTTCATTATTATATTTCCCACGCGCGCTGGTCACGTGCGAGCAAGCCATACATGGTAGGATAGCATCCGACTCACGTATATGGGAATCTCTTAATCAGGCGACTTTGTCATGGTGTCTGGCTACAATTAAAAATTACCATTCTCCGGCTTGTCACTAAAGGTACTGCTTTTTAATTAAGCAGAACTCGAAATTAAGTTTCTATCAGATTTCAACTATGGCTACCCCAGAAAGCGGTCGCTACGATACTGAAATCTGCGTGTGCTTTGAGCGCGCAATTCAATTACTATCGCTACTTTTATTGGTGAGCGACGTTAACCAGGTTTCGGGGTCGGCTCTTAGCCTTGTTCTGTTAAAATCCCATCAACAGTGCCATTTTGCGCACTAGATAGAGGACAGAATTGAACTCCGAATTGGTTAGTATAAGTAAAATTAATGATTTAGGCAAAGATTTTCCTCTAGGCGCCGTACTCAAGGAAATCATTGGCGAGGACAGCAATAACCAGCGTATAGATAATTTCTTGATTAAACGCCTCAAAGGTATTCCTAGAAGCCACATCTACCAGTCTCTACGCAGTGGCCAAGTTCGGATCAATGGCAAGCGCGTCAAAGCTAACTACCGGTTACAGGAAGGTGACACTGTGCGTATTCCGCCGGTAAAAAAAGCGAAAAGTAATTCGACAAATAAAATGAAAATGGCTGAATCCAGATTCACTCCATTTGATGTTTTATTTCAGGATGAAGCCCTTTTGGTGATTAATAAGCCTGCCGGCATGGCGGTGCACGGCGGAAGCAATGTAAGCTTCGGCGTCATAGAACAGCTACGAGCGCAGAACCCTGATTGGAAATTTTTAGAACTGGTTCATCGTCTCGATAGAGAAACGTCTGGGGCCCTTCTACTTGCCAAGAAACGTGCAGCACTTGTCGAATTACACCGACAGATCCGTGAAAGAAAAATGGAAAAACGCTACCTAGTGCTGGTGAAAGGCAAATGGCATAATCCAAAACAGAGTGTGAAATTGACACTTAATAAATATATTACAACAGCGGGAGAGCGACGTATGGCGGTAGTTATGGATGAAAAAGAGAAAAAAGGAAGGGTGACGGCCCATACGGTGTTCACTTTGCAAAAATCCTGGCAGGATTTTAGTTTATTGGAAGCGGAACTAAAAACCGGGCGTACTCATCAAATCCGCGTGCATCTTGCCCATTTGGGTTTTCCTATTGCAGGTGACCATAAATATGGTGATTATCTGCTTAATAAGGAACTGAATAGGCGTAGTGGACAAGGACCTAATCTGAAGCGTATGTTTCTGCATGCCTGCGTAACGGTGATAACACACCCTGTGACCGGTGAGAGCTTACGCATAGAAGCACCGCTAGCGAAGGATCTACAGAAATTTTTGAGTGAATTGAACAAGAGAGAATTGACAATACAGGCAGAGTGAATTCTGAATCCTTTAAAAATTGATTTTATTTTCTGATGAGCAAAAAATTTGATTTATTGGTGTTTGATTGGGATGGGACACTGGTGGACTCCGCAAATGTTATCGTATTTTCGATACAGGGTGCAGCTCGTGATATGGGATTAACTGAACCTTCAAATGAAGAAGCACGTCATGTCATCGGCCTGGGGTTAAGCGAGGCTATGGAATACCTTTTTCCAAATCTTCCTTCACAAAAACTTAGATTATTATCAGATCGCTACCGACATCACTATCTTGCACACGACAAGGAAATATCACTGTATGAGGGCGTAATCGAGATTATTAAAACTTTGCATGCAGAAAATTTTCTATTAGCCGTAGCAACTGGTAAAAGTCGTGCCGGGCTTAATCGTGCTTTCGTGTCGAGTGGACTAGGAGGTTATTTTCACGGTAGCCGCTGTGCCGATGAAACTTTTTCAAAACCCCATCCAGCAATGCTGCTAGAATTGATGAGGCAATTGGGCGTAGAAACCAGGCGCACTCTGATGATCGGCGACACCACTCATGACTTGCAAATGGCGATTAATGCTAACGTCTCTGGGCTCGGCGTTACATATGGCGCCCATTCTAGAAAAAATCTTGAATCTCTGGTACCACTTGCCTGTATTGAAAGCGTGATGAAATTACGCTCATGGTTAAATACAAATATCTAATCTGTGCAAGCAGTTAACATGTAAATGGTGACACAGGAATCCGCGTCAATGTAAAACATATCCATGAATCTAAAACCGCTGCAGCATTTGTTAGTCGTCACAAAAGAAACTCTGTGCTTACCTCAACCGGTGTACCCACATTGAAACCGAGTTGGACTTGATAGAAGGTAAATTTTTTGATCGTTCAGGAGTATACTTAGCTTGTTCGATTCACGGCGCGACTTTTGCACCCTAAAATGGTGCCTGTACGAGTGGGCCATGCAAGGGGAAAAGCCTACAACATTTAAAAATTTAGGAACGCAATAGTAATATTTATTTAAGGAATTAAACTAATCATGTTTGACTCAGAAAACCGCAACGAGGGTTGGGAAAAGCGAGCACTGGAGAAATTAGCATTCTCCTCTGTACAGGAGATGCGTCGATCGCGCCGCTGGAGCATACTTTTCAAGTCGCTCACTTTCCTATACCTATTTATTCTTTTATTTCTTGGATTAGGTTGGTTCGGTGACAATGGTGTGGCTATTTCCGGTAAACACACTGCTCTTGTAGAACTCCGTGGTGAAATTTCCGCTAATAGCATTAGCAGTGCAGACAACATAAATGCAGGACTGCAGAATGCGTTCAAGGACAAAAACACGCAGGGAGTAATTTTGCGTATTAACAGTCCAGGCGGCAGCCCAGTTCAAGCAGGTTATATCAACGATGAGATTCGACGATTGCGTGCCGAATATCCAGACATTCCGCTTTACGCAGTAATTGAAGACATTTGTGCCTCAGGTGGTTATTACGTCGCTGCTGCCGCAGACAGAATTTACGTGGACAAGGCTAGTATCGTAGGTTCCATCGGTGTGCTAATGAACGGATTTGGCTACACTGGTATAATGAAAAAACTTGGTATCGAACGACGATTGCTTACAGCAGGAGAAAATAAGGGCTTTCTTGATCCCTTCTCGCCTCCCAACCCACAGCAACAGAGATATGCCAAAGAAATGTTGACAGAAATACATCAGCAGTTTATCCAGGTAGTACAACAAGGTAGGGGCAAGCGTTTGAGAAACGTACCAGAAATCTTCAGTGGTATTGTCTGGACCGGTAAGAAGAGCATTGAACTCGGACTTGCAGATGCTTTTGGTAGCGCAGAGTGTGTTGCACGTGAAATTATAAAAGCAAAAGATATCGTAGACTACACCGCAAAAGAAAGCTTTGCTGAACGTTTTGCTAAACGCTTAGGCTCAGCGTCTGCAAATGCATTAATCAGTGCTGGAAACGGATGGGGGTTACGGTAGAAAATCTTGTCATTTCGTGGAGATCATTCAAGTAGCATGACCGAGACAATTGTGGAAACTAACGGTACTAGAATTTAGTATCTAAAACCTACTAAGCATTATCGAACTGTAGCAAAGATCACCGAGGCAATATCACCTTTGCCATGCACTAAATCAGGCAAATATGAAGAGAACGTGAGTTCACACCACTTCAATGCCTTCATTTGCCAGCATCTCTACCAACGTTATCAGCGGCAACCCAATCAGTGCGTTTGGATCATTGCTCACTATGCGTTCAATCAGTGCGATGCCCAACCCCTCGTATTTTGCACTACCCGTACAGTGATACGGCTGTTCTTTAACTAAGTAGTTTCCGACTTGTTGGTCACTTAATTCACGGAATTTGACAAGAGAAGAGATGAGCCGAGACTGCATCCTGCCGCTGCGACTGTTGAAAAGACTCAACGCTGCATGAAAAATTACTTCTTTTCCGCGCATGAAATACAACTGCTTAGTTGCATTCTCATAATTAAGCGGCTTACCAAGTTGAATGCCATCTAATGCCGCCACCTGATCAGCTCCTATGATGAGTGCGTCTGGGTAGCTCGAGGCGACTGCACGAGCTTTGGCCTCAGCTAAGCGGCAAGCAGTAGCTTCGGGTAATTCACCGGATAAGGCCGTTTCATCAACATCCGGACTAGAGACTTCAAAAGGGATTTGCAAGCGCCAGAGTAAATCGTGACGATAAGAGGAACTGGACCCCAGGACAAGTTTTTGAGCGAGATATTGTGTTTTCAAAGTTCGTTTTAGTATGGTTTTTGACACTCAAGTACAAAAAATATATCATGCGCGCCTTATGTCTGCACGAATTGTTATAGATACCCTTGATTTTGTGCGCAATGCTGGGACGTACCATGGTAAAATCACACCTGACGAATTTGTACGTTTGAAAGACTATCTATCCGATAGTCAAGGCGAGCTTGAATACACAATAAGTGGTACTCTGGATAAAATTGGTAAACCAATTATTCAGGTTACCATAAAAGGTACAATAAATTTGCATTGCCAGCGCTGTCTTGGTGGTCTGATACATGTACTAGATTTGCAGACAGCTATACTGCTGGTAAAAAATGAAAGTGAACTTTCTCGTCTCGATGAAAATGAATCAGTTGATGGAATTTTGGCAGCTTCTGATATGGACGTCTTGGTGCTAATCGAGGACGAAATTATTTTAAGCCTACCGATTTTGCCACGACACAGAGAAGACGAGTGCTCGGCTTGGGAACTAACTGATAATAATACAATAGGCAAAAAACGTCCTTTTACCATGTTAGCGAAATTAAAAAAACTACACTGAAATTATTTAAGGAGCTCAACACCATGGCCGTCCAGAAAAGCAAAAAATCGCCGTCGAAACGTGGCATGCATCGCTTGCACGATTTCCTAATTAGCTTGCCATTAGCACTGGAGCCCAGCACAGGTGAGGTACATATGCGACACCACATAAGCCCCAATGGCTACTATCGTGGCAAGAAAATCGTCAAAACCAAGAACGATTAGCCTTTGAGTTATCGTTCCGCGAATAACAAAAATTTCAGCTCATCCTAGCCTTATGGGCCTCTAAATTGGATATCACCGTAGCCATAGACTGTATGGGTGGCGATCATGGCCCCCGAGTAACAGTTCCCTCTGCAGTTGATTTTCTCCACCGCAATCCCAAAACTAATATCGTTCTGGTAGGATTACCTGATGCGATAGAGGCAGAGTTGAGTACTCTTAACGTTGCACCCAACTCCCGACTGAGACTGCATGCCGCAAGCGAAGTCGTCAATATGGATGATTCTCCCTTACTGGCCCTGCGCAGTAAAAAAGACTCTTCGATGCGGATTGTAATAAATCTGGTTAAAAATGGTACAGCCCAGGCTTGTGTCAGCGCTGGAAATACCGGAGCATTGATTGCGACATCCCGATTTGTTCTAAAAACCCTCCCCGGCATTGATCGACCACCACTCGCCGTAGAGCTACCTACCATTAATGGACACACCTACATTCTGGATCTAGGCGCCAATGTGGATTGCAGTCCGGAACACCTGCTTCAATTCGGTGTCATGGGCACCACTCTGGTGTCTTCGATTGAAAGTAAAGATAAGCCAAGCATCGGCTTGTTAAACATTGGTAAAGAACCGATCAAAGGCAACGAAACAGTCAAACAAGCTGCTGAACTGTTGCGTGCTAGTGGACTTAATTTTTACGGCAACATCGAAGGGGATGATGTTTACAAGGGCACGACCGACGTAGTGGTATGCGACGGTTTCGTTGGCAATGTCGCCCTAAAAACTTCAGAGGGATTAGCACAGATGGGTGGTACTTACCTGCGAGAGGAATTCGGGCGCAATCTCCTCACAAAATTAGCGGGACTTATTGCTTTGCCTGTCATCAAATCTTTCAATCGTCGATTAGATCACCGTAGATATAATGGTGCGAGCTTGCTTGGACTATGCGGTATCGTCATCAAAAGCCATGGTTCTGCTGACAGCTATGCTTTTGGATTCGCTATCAAGCGTGCTGTTGAAGAAGTTCGAGGCGAAATGCTACACCAAATCAGCGAACATATGCTGGAATTGCCACATCATTCAAAGAATCTATCTTCACTTTCACAAACCTCGTCAAAAGAAAATGCGACATGATGTTCTCCAAAGTGATTGGGACGGGTAGCTACTTGCCTGAGAAAATTCTCACTAACCATGATCTTGAATGCATGGTTGATACCAGCGATTCGTGGATACGCAGTCGGACCGGTATAGAGCAGCGATACATTGCTGCGGAAGACGAAATGGCAAGTGACCTAGCGCTTAATGCTTGCCGCAAAGCGATGGAGGCAGCAGACGTAAAAGCAGATGAGGTTGGTCTTATCATCGTTGCCACCACCACGCCAGATATGATTTTTCCGAGTACCGCCTGCATTTTACAAAACAAGCTTGGCGTCAAAAACTGCCCGGCGTTTGACGTGCAGGCAGTATGTAGTGGCTTTATCTATGCACTTGCTACTGCAGACATGTTCATCCGTGCTGGTAGATGCCGCACAGCGCTAGTGATTGGCACCGAAATTTACTCGCGCATACTCGACTGGAACGACCGTAGCACTTGTGTACTGTTTGGAGATGGAGCCGGTGCAGTGCTAATAACCCAGAGCAATCAACCGGGAATACTTTCGAGCCACTTGCACGCCGATGGCAGTTACTCTAATACCCTTGCACTACCCGGGAGTATCTGTAGCGGAAAGATACGAGGCAATCCTTATATCAAAATGGAGGGAAATACAGTTTTCAAGTTCGCAGTAAAAGTTATGGAGGAAATTGTTCATGAGGCTTTGGCCGAAAATAATTTGCAGATATCTGATATAGGCTGGTTGATTCCACATCAGGCTAATATTCGCATCATCCAATCCACCGCGAAAAAACTGGGTATACCGATGGAGAAAGTAGTAACTACGATAGACAAACATGGCAATACTTCTGCTGCTTCCATTCCACTATCGCTGGATACAGCAGTACGTGACGGGCGCATTATGCCCAACCAATATGTATTGCTGGAGGGAGTAGGTGGCGGGTTTACCTGGGGTGCGGTACTAATCCGCTGGTGAGGAATGAAATTTGCCTTCGTATTTCCCGGCCAAGGTTCGCAATCGGTCGGCATGATGAAAGGATATGCTGATTTCCCCATAGTACATGAGACTTTTTCCGAAGCATCCGATATCCTCAGTCATGACTTCTGGGCAATGGTCAATAATGGACCGACTGATAACCTCAACCTCACAACTAACACTCAGCCGTTGATGTTGATGTCGGGAATTTCAGTATACCGCGCATGGGGAAGCTTAGGTGGGCCAAGACCTACTTTCATAGCTGGCCACAGTCTAGGGGAATACACTGCATTGGTTGTCTCAGAAGTAATGACTTTTCATGACGCTCTGTTAATGGTGCGTTTCCGGGGGGAGGTGATGCAGCAAGCAGTACCAGAAGGAACCGGGAAAATGGCCGCAATCTTAGGACTTGACGATGATATGATACGAACAGTATGTACTGAAGTTACAAATGATTCCGGCGAAGAATCACTGGAGCCGGCAAATTTTAACTCACCTGGACAGGTTGTAATTGCAGGGCATAAGAATGCAGTATTGCGTGGTATTGAACTAGCTAAGAAGAAAGGCGCAAAGCTGGCAGTACTGTTACCCATGAGCGTGCCCTCGCACTG
>JAZGCR010000181.1:0-4159 GCA_036477105.1 Nitrosomonadaceae bacterium
ACTCAAATGTAATTTATTTCATGCACTGGCTAGAATCGCGTGAACTGGTCCCCACCATCCGTGCGTTACGCAACCAAGCAGAACGCTATCGCCGACATGAGCTTGAGCGGGCCATCAAACTTTTGGCCAAAGGCGGAGACCCGCAAAAGATTTTGGAATCATTGAGTAATAGCCTCACCAACAAATTTTTACATACCCCTTCCAAAGTTCTTAATCACGCTCCGGCAGATGAGCGCGATGACCTAGTCGAGTTGGTAAACCGACTCTACCAACTTGATCGCTTAGAATGAATGAGGGTATTACTACCAAGCTCATGCAGCTGAGCTCGCGCCTGGAAGAATTGAACCGTCTACTGAGTAGCGAAACCATTACTTCCGATCTTGATAATTACCGTAAGCTTACACGCGAACATGCTGAGATTGTACCAGTGGTCGAGCTTTATCACGCTTACCAACTAGGCGAACACGATATTCAGACGGCGCAGGAAATGAGTACCGATGTTGAAATGCGTGAATTTGCTGATGTTGAGATACGAGACGGCAAAGAAAAACTCGCGAAAATTGAATCGGAATTGCAAAAACTGTTACTGCCTAAGGACCCAAATGATGAGCATAATATTTTCCTGGAAATTCGCGCCGGTACAGGTGGAGATGAATCAGCATTATTCGTCGGCGATTTATTTCGTATGTATACACGTTTTGCCGAACGTCAACGTTGGCAGGTAGAAGTTATTTCGCAAAGCCCATCTGAAGTGGGTGGGTACAAAGAAATTATTGCTAAGATCACCGGTCACGGTGCCTATTCTAAACTTAAGTTCGAATCTGGTGGCCACAGGGTACAGCGTGTACCATCTACCGAGACCCAAGGGCGCATTCACACTTCTGCCTGTACGGTTGCAGTAATGCCAGAGGCGGATGAAATATCCGACATAATATTAAATCCAGCCGAGTTGCGAATTGATACATATCGCGCTTCTGGCGCAGGGGGTCAGCATATCAATAAAACTGATTCAGCTGTGCGAATTACTCATCTTCCCACTAGTATCGTGGTCGAGTGCCAAGACGGACGCTCGCAGCACAAGAACAAAGCGCAGGCAATGAGCGTTCTAGCAGCGCGAATCCGCGACAAGCAAATGCGTGAGCAACAAGCTAAGCAGGCTGCCACCCGTAAGTTACTAATTGGTAGTGGCGACCGCTCAGAGCGTATCCGTACCTATAATTTTCCTCAGGGGCGTATATCCGATCACCGTATCAACCTCACGCTTTACAAGATAGACCAAATCATGGATGGTGACCTGGACGACCTATGTTCTACGCTAGCATCAGAACATCAGGCGGAACAACTGGCAGCAATAGGGGAATAAAGACAAATCATGTCTCGGGTTGTTACTGCAGCATTAATGCAGCAAATCTGAGTCTTAAGTGCTGAACTGGCGTCCTAAAATGAACTTCAAAGCACAGCACTTTACAATAGTACAAGTTCTAAGCCAAGCGCGTAATTACATTGCCGATACTGATGCACGAATATTGTTGCAGAGCGTGCTTAAGGTGAATCATGCCTACCTCATTGCCCATTCCGACCAGAGCCTCATACCAATACAAATACAAAACTTTCAGTTGTTAGTTACGCGACGTACTAATGGTGAACCAATTGCCTATATTATTGGCGAGCGTGAGTTTTACAGCATGAAATTTAAAGTGAAACCTGCGGTACTGATTACCCGTCCGGAAACTGAATTGTTGGTAGATCTAGCATTAGAGAGAATTGCCTTAGATCTACCTTGTAAAGTTTTGGACCTTGGGACTGGCAGCGGTGCGATCGCAATAACTATTGCTAAACTTCGCCCACTAGCCAATGTTACTGCAGTAGACTCCTCAATCGAGGCTATAGCTGTCGCCAAAAAAAACGTAAAATATCTCGGTGTAAGTAATGTGTGTGTTATCGCGAGTGACTGGTTTGGTGAATTTGCTGGAGAAAGATTTGACCTTATCGTTTCCAACCCACCCTATGTTGTCATTGGTGACCCGCATCTAAGTCAGGGAGACTTGCGATTTGAACCACGGTTAGCCCTGGTTGCTGGATCAGACGGATTGGATTGCATTCGCCTCATCATTGCTTCTGCTGTTTCTCATCTTGCCGTTGGCGGCTGGTTACTACTAGAACACGGCTACGATCAAGCGGAAATGAGCAAACAATTGCTAGAGAAGGCAGGCTTTAGTGATATTTTTTCCTGCTCCGATTTAGCAGGCGTAATAAGGGCCAGTGGTGGGCGATGTGGAAGCTTTCTACATGAAAGCTGTTAAAATACATTATTTAGCTACTTAGGTCGAAATGGAGAAAACCCTTTAGAAACGGTGCATCCTTTCCGATAGATAGAATTACAGATTTTTTTATTTGACGAGGGACCAAGGATGAATACGCAAGAGATTATCAAGGAACAAGTCACCACTCACTCTGTTGTGCTCTACATGAAAGGCACACCAGAATTCCCACAATGTGGTTTCTCTGCCCATGCAGTAAAAATACTCAATGCGTGTGGGGCAAATAATATTTTCGCTGTGGATGTACTTAGCAGTCCCGAAATCAGACAGGGTATCAAAGAATACTCAAACTGGCCAACTATCCCCCAACTCTATATCGACGGCGAATTTGTCGGTGGCTCGGATATCGTAACGGAAATGTACCAGAACGGAGAATTACAAAAACTGATTCAGAAATGAATGTGCTTGGTCAGACAAGATTATAAAAAGGTCAAATGTTATCGGTCTTTTTATTGCGAAAATTGTGTTATTGATTGAAAGCTATAGCAGCGATTACCCAGTAACGTGCAAATTTCCCAGTTGCCATGAACAGCAGAACCCAGAACCAGTTGATCCGAAGCCACCCTGCCGCAACACACAGTACGTCACCAATTAGTGGTACCCATGACAGCAGTAACACAGGACTTCCGTGACAACGTACCCACTCCAGCCCGCGTGTACTATTACTGGATTTTTTTAGAAACGCCTTTTCATTTGGTAGAAACCGTCCAATAGCGTACGAGCTCATGCCTCCCAAGGTATTACCCAGTGAGGCGATTCCCAGAGCAGGCCAATAAAGCTGGGGGTGAGCTCTTAATATTCCAAATAGCACTGCTTCTGAGCCACCTGGGAGTAGTGTGGCGGCAAAGAAACTACCGGTAAACAAAGCCAGCAGACTTGATTGTTCATCCATATTATCGCTCTAATTAAAGTAAACCCAAGTTTAGCGGTAAATTAGTCCTTAATGGAATTCGGGAACAAAATATTTTTCAGTTGCAAATTATATTAGCTACCATGGCTTACTTATACTCTTCAACGCCGGCCATCAATCGTAATCAGAATATAATCCTTCATCCACCAAAATTTTACTTGGCGATATTATTAGGTGATGATATGATCAAAAATACTCCATTCCTGTTCAAGACAAAAGGAAAAATCATGAAAGTAGAAGTATCTTTCAAGCAGAAGGTTGATTTAATTATTAGCTCCAAAAGCCTTCTTAAACATCCATTCTATGTTGCCTGGACCGAAGGAAAACTATCCAAGGATCAGTTGCGCCAATATGCGGAACAATATTTCCATAATGTTTTGGCCGAACCGACTTATCTGAGTGCGATTCATTTCAACACCCCTCATCTTCACACTGAAACCAATAGCGGTGACATCAGCGTTCGACAAGAAATTCTGGAAAACCTGATTAGTGAAGAATATGGTGAGAAAAACCATCCTGCCTTGTGGAAAACTTTTGCCCTTGCTTTGGGCTCAAGCGAGAAGAGTTTGGCCAATGCAACAGCATTGCCTGGCACGGCGAATCTGGTTGCAACTTTTCGGGATATTTGCCTAAATCAACCATTCTATGCAGGTCTTGCAGCCATGCATGCATTCGAATCCCAGGTACCAGAAATTGCTGCAGTGAAAATCGATGGCCTGGCTAGATTCTATGGAATAAATGACCCTGATAGTTTTGAGTTCTTTACGGTGCATCAGGAAGCCGACATACATCATTCTCAGGCTGAATGGGCGTTAATTGAGCGATTTGCTGACACCCCGAAGAAAAAGGCTGAGGTTCTGGCTGCAACCACCGAAGCATGCGATGCACTTTGGGGATTCCTCGATGGGATCTACGAAAACTACTGTGC
>JAZGCR010000182.1:0-4744 GCA_036477105.1 Nitrosomonadaceae bacterium
GAATGGAAGGACGACAAATGGTAATGGTTCTATCACCTAAGAAAAAGGAGGTGAAGATAGCCAAGCCCAAAGAAACTAAACCAAGGGAAATTAAACCAAATACGGCTGAGAAAGACAGCGACACAACGCAGGATACAAAGAACCTGGAAACAAATTATACGATTGAAACTAAAACAACGGTTGAGAAGCTTTAATATTGAAGTAGCGAGGCACTGAAGGTTAGTTTGTTAGAGCGTGTATAGTTATAGATAGTGGTATGTCTGGATAAGACTATATTTATATACTAGTGAAAAAAACCAAGTGATGTCTAGGTTATAAAAGCTTTCCAGTTAGGAAACACCTAGCGTCATATTAAAAAAACAGGAGTTATGTCATGCCCAAAATGAAGACCAAGCGTGGTGCCGCCAAGCGCTTTAAAGTAAGGGCTAGCGGTAGTGTCAAGCGCTCGCATGCATTCAAGCGTCATATCCTCACGAAAAAAACTACCAAGAGTAAGCGCCAGTTGAGGGGAACTACAGAGGTTCATCATAGTAACGTAGCGTCTGTGCACGCTATGATGCCCTACGCCTAAGGAGAAGCTGTCATGTCTAGAGTGAAACGTGGTGTAACGGCTCATGCCCGTCACAAGAAGATGTTGAACCTAGCCAAGGGATACCGCGGACGCCGCAAAAACGTTTATCGAATCGCCAAGGAAGCTGTAATGAAAGCAGGGCAGTATGCTTACCGTGACCGTCGTCACAAGAAGCGTCAATTTCGTGCCCTTTGGATCGCTCGCATTAACGCCGCTGCGCGCGAATGTGGACTACCCTACAGCGTCTTCATGAATGGGCTGAAGAAAGCTGCAATTGAAGTAGATCGCAAAGTGCTGGCTGATATCGCTGTCTTTGACAAGCCAACCTTTGTGAAATTAGTTGAACAAGCCAAAGCCAGCCTTGCTACATAGCTGGCCGTAGCGAAAGAAGCGATAAGGAGGCTAGGGGTAGAAGCGCCTTGGCCTCTTTTTTCTTGTGTAATTAGTTAAGTAGCCCGTCCTACATTGTGTTCCCATGAACAACCTAGAAAATCTTCTCAATGAAGCCATAAATCGGTTCGATAGCATAGATAACACTACTGAGCTTGAACAAGCAAAGGCGCACTATCTTGGCAAAAGCGGCGTGCTAACTGAAATGCTGAGAGGGCTGGGAAAGCTTTCCCCGGAAGAACGACCTGCCATGGGTGGCCACATCAATAAGTTGAAGGAGGCATTAGAAACGACGATCAATTGCCGTCGTGAGACGATTCTGTCCAAAAAAATGGAAGCACAATTGACTGGAGAAGCACTTGACGTAACCCTACCGGGACGTGGCCTAGGAATGGGTGGCTTGCATCCAGTGACACGAACGCTGGAACGCATCGAATCGTTATTCCGTTCAATTGGCTTTACCGTGGCCTCAGGTCCTGAGATCGAAACTGATTTCTACAATTTTACTGCGCTTAACATCCCAGAAAATCATCCAGCACGAGCAATGCACGACACATTCTATATCGCTGATGGAGAAAATGAGCATTTGCTGCGCACCCATACATCACCAGTTCAAATCCGTTACATGCAAAGTAAACGTCCACCAATCAAGGTGATAGCACCAGGGCGGGTATACCGATGTGATTCTGATGTAACCCATACACCTATGTTCCATCAGGTAGAAGGTTTATGGGTAGACGAAAATGCCAATTTTTCAGCTCTAAAAGGTTTATTAGTGGATTTCATGAAACAATTTTCAGAACATGAGGAACTATTGACACGCTTCCGCCCTTCGTTCTTTCCATTTACTGAGCCCTCGGCTGAAATGGATATTAGCTGCGTTATGTGCAACTACAAAGGTTGCAAAGTATGCGGTTACACCGGCTGGCTGGAAATACTGGGTTGCGGGATGGTGCATCCCAAAGTCCTGAAACATGTCAACATAGATAGCGAAAAATATATCGGCTTTGCTTTCGGGGTGGGTGTAGAACGATTAGCGATGCTGAGGTATGGGGTGAACGATATACGAATGTTTTTTGAAAATGATTTACGGTTCTTGAAACAGTTTAATTGAGATTATCAATTGCGTCTTCTGCAATAATAGTAAATCACTATGAAATTTTCTGAGAGCTGGCTTCGCACTTTAGTCAACCCACCGCTTTCAAGTAGCGAGCTAGCTCATTCGCTGACCATGGCTGGTCTGGAGGTGGAAGCTATTGAGTCTGCAGCGCCAGACTTTAATAGGGTGGTAGTAGCTAAAGTGCTGTCAGTAAAGAAACACCCGAGCGCAGTTCGCCTTAATGTATGCCAG
Organism: Nitrosomonadaceae bacterium; assembly: GCA_036477105.1. Lineage (GTDB taxonomy): Bacteria > Pseudomonadota > Gammaproteobacteria > Burkholderiales > Nitrosomonadaceae > BJGV01. Next base: position 2,313 of record JAZGCR010000182.1, read on the forward strand.
GTAAATGTAGGTGAAGCTATAAATAATGAGCCCCTACAAATTGTTTGTGGCGCTGCTAACATTCGCGTCGGGGTAAAAGTGCCATGTGCCTTGATCGGTGCACAACTGCCGTTTATGAACATTAAACAGGCTAGAGTACGTGGAGTGGAATCATTTGGCATGTTATGTTCAGCCAAGGAACTAGGTATAGGCGAAGCAGCAGAGGGCCTGTTACTGCTTCCCAGTGATGCACCAACGGGAGCAGATTTTCGCGATTACTATGAGCTTGATGACAAACTCTTTACGCTAAAGTTAACTCCTAACCGTGCTGATTGCTTGGGACTGTCAGGTGTGGCGAGAGAAGTAGCAGCAATTTCTTCTGCAAAACTTAACCCGCTTGAAATTAAGCTGGTTAAAAGTGAGATCAATGATGCCTTGACTGTGCACGTGGATGAGCCAGATGCATGTCCGCTTTATTGCGGTAGAGTAATCCGTAACATACATCTCGACGTGCCCACGCCAACATGGATGACTCGACGTCTAGAACGAAGTGGAATACGCGCAATCAACACGGTGGTGGACGTGACCAATTACGTGATGCTAGAAACTGGCCAGCCAATGCACGCTTTCAATCTCGCAAAAATTACTGGCAAGCTTTTGGGAATTGTTCATGTACGCTACGCTAATTCAGGCGAAAAATTGCAATTGTTAAATGGCGAAAACCTTGCGCTGCAATCTGATATGCTGCTGATCGCTGATGAAGTTAATCCACTAGCATTGGCGGGTATTATGGGTGGAGGTGAAAGCAGTGTGAAACAGGGCACTACCGACCTGTTCCTTGAAAGCGCATTTTTCAGCCCTAGAGTAATAGCCGGAAAGTCACTTCAACTTGGAATCAATTCAGATTCTGCCCACCGATTCGAACGTGGTGTAGACTTTGCGACTACACGCAGCGTAATGGAAAGAGCCACAAGTTTGATACTCGATATCTGTGGTGGCCATGCAGGGCCAATTACTGAAGTAAAGGGGAAATTACCTCAACGTAACCCTATTCTCCTGCGAGAGGAGCGAGTACAACGTATACTAGGTATTAATCTTGATAAAAACAAGATGGCTGAATTGTTGCAGCGCTTGCAATTCGATTTTTCTATTAATAAAAAAATATTTCATGTAACACCACCAACATATCGTTTTGATTTATTTATTGAAGAAGATTTAATCGAAGAGATTGCGCGCATTTATGGATATGACCACATTCCAGCCAACTTACCACGTGTAAGTTTGAATATACTGCCTGAACCTGAGACAGTACACACAGCAGTACAACTACGGAGAATCTTTGTAGCACGTGATTACCAGGAAGTAATTAATTATGCATTTGTAGACGCCTCGTGGGAGAAAAATCTTGCAAATAATACAACTCCAGTGATGTTAAAGAATCCCATTTCTAGTCAAATGGATGCAATGCGTAGCAGCTTAATTGGGGGACTTATTTCGAACCTGCAATTTAATCTTAACCACAAGCAAACCAGAGTACGATTGTTTGAGATTGGGTCCTGTTTCACGAGAAAAAATGAGGCTTACGCGCAATCAGAAAAACTAGCTGGACTGTGCTATGGTAATATCGTCGCTGAGCAATGGGATTTACCTGAACGCAGCGTGGATTTTTATGATGCCAAGGCTGATATTGAAGCGTTATTCTGGCCAGAAATCATAAGTTTTGAAGGAACATCCCATCCCGCTATACATCCTGGCAAATCAGCACAGATCCGCCTAGGTGAAAAAATCGCTGGGTGGCTAGGAGAACTTCACCCCCGTTGGCAACAGAAAGCAGATTTACCCAAATCTGTTGTGCTATTTGAACTTGACCTTGATAGCTTGATGAGGCGAACCTTACCAACGGTAGGAGAAATTCCAAAATATCCGTCTGTACGACGCGATATTGCTGTGATAGTAGCAGATGGTATCAACGCCCAATCACTGCTAGAGAGTATGCGGGCCTTGAATTCACCCATCATTTCAGAAATTGCCCTGTTTGATGTTTACCGTGGCGAGGGAATGACGCGTGGTAAAAAAAGTCTTGCATTCCGTGTGTTATTACAAGATACTAAAAAAACGTTAACCGACGCAGAAGCAGATTTCGTCATCACGAAATTGATAAAGATTCTGGAAAATAAATTTGAAGCAAAACTCCGTAATTAAGTATAAATGAACAAACTTAGTGTAAGTCCAAAAAATCTATAAACATTTTAGGAAAAACTCCGTAATTAAGTATAAATAGACAAACTTAGCGTAAATCAAAAAATCAATAAACAAGTAAGGAGAAAAAAAGTATGACCTTAACAAAGGCTGAATTATCAGATTTATTATTTGAGAAAGTTGGCTTAAACAAGCGTGAGGCCAAAGATATGGTGGACTCTTTTTACGAAGAGGTTCGTACTGCACTACAAAAT
>JAZGCR010000183.1:0-9938 GCA_036477105.1 Nitrosomonadaceae bacterium
ACTGATTCACCCGCTGCTGTCGCATCTCGAATGCGTTGTGGATCGAGATCAAGGGCAATAAAGGGGACTGATTCCTTTTCAAGTAGGCGAGATAGATTCTGCCCGCTACGTCCATAACCACAAAGAATGACATGTTGTTCTTCAGCCATAGTTTGTGCAGCAATAGTAGTGAGTTGCATGGCGCGATTCATCCATTCAGCTGCAGAGAAACGCCGAGACATGTTTTCGCTGTGCTCGATGATAAAGGGTGCTGCCAACATGGATAACACTATTGCCGCCAATACTGGTTGCATTGTGGGGTTATCTACTATACCTAGTGCATTAGCCTGGGCCAGCAAAACAAATCCGAACTCTCCTCCCTGGGCAAGACTCAGACCAGTACGCACCGCAACACTTGAATCAGCCTTGAATAAGTGTGATAGACCTGCTATCAGTGAAGCTTTTATTGCTATTAGTGCTATAAGCAGTAGCATCACCCACATAAAATTTTGTATAACGGCTTGTATATCCAGTAGCATACCAATAGTCACGAAAAATAGACCTAGCAATATATCGCGGAATGGCTTGATATCATCTTCAACGTGATGACGATATTCGGTTTCAGAAATTAACATTCCTGCAAGAAATGCGCCCAACGCCAGTGACAAACCAGCGATTCCAGTAAGCCAAGCAAGTCCCAAAGTGATGAACAATATATTCAGCACGAATAGTTCAGAAGATTTTTGCCGAGCTACCAGGTGAAACCAAGGACGCATCAGTCGTTGTCCAAGAAACAAGATGAGTGCAAGTACCATTCCAGCCTTCAGCAGAGCCACAATAATTGTCACGGCAAGGTCTGCGCCACTACTGTCAACTGTATGTGCCAGAGCTGGGATTACAATCAAAAGCGGCACGACTGCCAAGTCCTGAAACAACAAAACACCTATAATTTGTCTCCCATGGTGAGAGTTAAGTTCTAGCCGTTCCACCAGCAACTTACTGACAATAGCGGTAGAAGACATAGCTAGAACTCCGCCCAAGGCGAGTCCCACACGCCAGTCGAGTCCTATCATCCATGTCACAACCATGACGATTAGAATGGTTGTGCAGACTTGCGTTGTGCCAAAGCCAAACACAATGCGTTTCATGGTGACGAGTTTGGGTAAGCTAAATTCGAGACCGATACTGAACATTAGAAACACTACGCCAAATTCAGCCAGATGATGTGTTTCTGTCGCTTCAGGTATCCAGCCCAACGCATGCGGTCCAATGACGATGCCAGCAAGCAGGTAACCGAGCATAGGTGGTAGACGCAGAAGACGAAACACCACTACGGCCAGTACAGCGGTGGCAAGTAGGATAAGGACAAGTTGTAACGTGTTGTACATAAGTAAATTTATAGGAAAGAGATATTGTGTTGAACTTGTACGATCAATTTAATCTAGAAACTGAACAGTTTCGATTGTCGCACATTCAAGGTTTCCAACAATACGTGGTGTTAAAATACTAATTTTTTTACTACGCACCATTTCCATTCCCATGTCGATCCCCCACCTTAACACTGTTCTAAGCGGCGCGATTCTTGACCTTGAGAAACGTATACTCGACGCTATGTCTACTATCGAGTACTGGTTGCGAGGTCAATTGCAGGATTACGCTGTGCCATTCTATCGTGTGCACACTGGGCGTGGTAAGAATGAGAATCTCAACGCTCCAGGCATGCATTTTGTGCCTCTATCTTTTGAACCCACACGCCTATTGTCCGATCATGAGACCAGTACATGCTTTGCTCCCAATCGATTTTGTGCTTACAGTGTGATAGCACGATTGGCGCTGTTGACAGTGACGTTAAAGTTAGAGCAGAGTGCGGATGTTGCAGGGGAATCTGTATCCATGGCTAGCTAGAAAGTGTAATTAGCACAGAAAAATTAGCAATGAAACTCGCTTTCATTCTTGACCAGTTAGATTCAATTAAGACTTATAAGGACTCGAGCTTTGCCATGATGCTCGAAGCAGCCTCACGTGGCCATCAGTTGTTTGTAATGCAGCAGGGAGATTTGGCGTGGAAGAATGGTGAGACGGTTGGGTTTTCGTGTGGGTTGGAATTGACGGGACAGACAGATATTGGGAGTCGTTGGTATAGGAAAGGAGAGCCGGAGGAAGTGCCACTACAAGAATTTGACGCTGTGTTAATGCGTAAGGACCCACCTTTCGACATGGAGTATATTTACAGCACCTACTTGCTGGAATTGGCGGAAAACCAAGGTGTGCGCGTTATTAATAGCCCACGAGCGATACGTGATCATAACGAGAAATTCGCCATAGCAAAGTTTTCACGATTCATCCCACCCACTCTTGTGACAAGGCAGGAACACCTGATTCGCAATTTTCTTGCTGAATACAATGACATCGTACTGAAACCGCTTGACGGTATGGGTGGTGCTAGCGTGTTTCGTGTTCACGGTGCTGACCACAATATCAGTGTGATTATTGAGACCCTTACACACTATGGTACTCGCACGATCATGGCTCAGCGCTACATACCCGAAATTATCCAAGGTGACAAACGCATCCTGCTGATAGCTGGTGAGCCTGTACCTTACACACTGGCACGCATTCCCAAACCGGGTGAGTTGCGCGGCAATTTAACAGCAGGTGGCATCGGTGTGGCGCAACCATTAACTGAGCGTGACCGTGAAATAGCTGAAGCCCTAGGCCCATCATTGCATGATCAGGGCCTAATGTTGGTAGGGCTAGACGTGATCGGCAACTATCTAACAGAGATTAACGTCACTAGTCCTACCTGCATGCGGGAGATTACCGATCAGGTTGGTTTTAATGTGGCAGGAATGATGATAGATGCGATTGAAAAAACGGGATAGAATTTGGGTGGAAGTTGAGAAAGCCTTCGGAAGTGACTTTAGAAAGTGCAGTATAAGCCCAGGTAGACACATAAATTCGATGGAAAACTCTAAGCTAGGCCTGTTGAGAAGAAATAAAAAGCGGCCATTGAAACTACTATTCTATAGTAAGATAATTTGAAACTCCTTGTCCTTGTTAATGTTGACGAACAAAAACTAAAACAGCTAGGCCATAGCCTAATAGGTTTAAAAAGCTAGGCCACGGAACTTTACAAGATTTGCAGCGGAATCTGCAATATCAATATAACTCTCGAAGTTTATCGGTAGATCCTTGTTAACATTCGTGCTACTGATTTCTGTCAACACGCTGGCCGATCTTTCATCGACACTACTCCATATCGTAGTCCTACTATTTCGTTAGACGGGTCTTGCATTACCAAATAGTTACAAAAAAATCAGCTGAAATCTTTTTTTGGGGAGTTTAATACCTGCTGTGCAGGAGATCATAATATACATCTGATTAATCACCAAATACTGGCAATGCTAAAATACATTGTATTAAATTTTGATATTCATTAGTAGGATAAAACATGATAGGAATTTTAATTATTTCTCATGGTGACCTAGGTGACAGTTTGATCCATTGTGCCAATCACGTCATGGGAGAAAAGCCGAAATATCTAATGCATCTTAGCGTCACTATCCAGGATGACCCCGATGTTGCTATTTCTAAAGCACTAAAATTATTAAAGCAAATTGATCGCGGTGACGGTGTGTTGATATTGAGTGATATCTGTGGCGCTACACCGTGCAACATTGCTAACCGATTAGTAAGTCCCGGTAGAGTGGAATGCCTCGCTGGGGTGAATCTATCCATGTTGGTACGGGCGCTTACTTATCGTAAAGAACCCTTAGTGGCAGTAGTGGAGAAAGCGTTAACTGGTGGCAAGGAAGGGGTGATGCGTATTTATTCGAGGCCTAGTGATGCAACATAGGGAGGTTGAAATTATTAATAAACTGGGACTGCATGCGCGTGCATCTGCAAAGATCACGCAATTAGCTGGCCGATTCCAGAGTGAGGTGTGGCTGTCCCGCAATGACCACAAGGTTAACGCGAAAAGCATCATGGGGGTGATGACGCTGGCCGCGAACAAGGGTTCTACCATAGATATTGAAACTATTGGTTTGGATGAAACCGAGGCGATGCTCGCGCTGGTACATCTGATTGGTGATCATTTCGGAGAAGATGAATGAGCTTTGTGCTACATGGCGTTGGTGTTTCCGGAGGTATAGCGATAGGGCATGCACATCTTGCCTCCCATGCCGCTCTAGAGGTTGCGCATCACATATTGCCACGAAATAAGGTTAGCAACGAAATATCTCGACTTGGTGTCGCTTTCACAACGGTACGTGAGGAGCTTGAAACGTTACATGCCTCTGTTATCAGTGGCCCTGCGTCAGCCGAATTCGGGGCATTCCTTGATTTGCATCGCATGATTCTCGATGATCCCACGCTCTCCTCTGCAGCTAAAACCTACATTTCTCAGAACCAGTGCAATGCCGAGTGGGCCATTACCCAACAGACAGATGTATTACTTGCACAGTTTGAACAAATTGAGGATGCTTATCTGCGGGAACGGAAAACTGATGTGATCCAGGTAGTGGAACGAGTATTGAAGGCATTGCTAGGGCATCCAGGTTACGTCCCACCCCCTGTAAAGCGTGCTGGTGACAGCATTCTGGTTGCCCACGATTTAAGTCCAGCTGATGTGATCCAGTACAAGCAGCACCGGTTTACTGCATTTCTTACCGACTTGGGCGGATCGACTTCTCACACCGCCATTGTCGCACGTAGCCTAAATATTCCATCTATTGTGGCGTTGCATCACGCGCGTCAATTGATCCATGACAATGATCTTCTAATTGTGGATGGTAATCAGGGCGCGGTAATTGTTAACCCAGACAAACACGTGTTCTCTGAATATCGGTTGCGTCAGAATCAGCTGGAACTTGAGAAACAGAAGCTAAAACGTATCAAAACCACAGTTGCTACAACGCTCGATGGCACAACCGTAGAATTGCACGCCAATATTGAATTGCCTCAGGATATCGAGCAGGTGAAAGAAAACGGTGCCACTGGAATCGGCCTATTCCGCAGTGAATTTCTCTTTCTCAATCGTGACAATCTGCCTGACGAAGACGAGCAATTTGAGGCCTATCGTACTGTAGTGCAAAAAATGCGTGGCCTGCCAGTGACGATACGCACATTCGATCTAGGCGCTGACAAAAATCTTGATAGTGGTAAGCGCGTTGCAGCCAATCCAGCGCTGGGATTACGTGCTATCCGCCTGAGCTTAGCCGAGCCGAAAATGTTTCGCACGCAACTTCGTGCAATTCTACGAACTTCGTATTATGGCCAGGTTCGTATTTTAGTGCCAATGCTCTCCAGTGCTTCTGAAATTAATCATACGCTGCACCTAATTGAATACACAAAAGAAAGTTTGAAGAACGAAAGGATCCCGTTTGACGCGGACATTCAAATTGGTGGCATGATAGAAATTCCTGCCGCGGCACTGTGTCTCAATATTTTCATGCATAAGCTGGATTTCTTATCTATTGGAACCAACGACTTAATTCAGTATACGCTTGCTATAGACCGCTCAGATGATGCTGTAGCGCACTTGTATGATCCACTGCATCCGGCAGTGCTGCGGTTGATAGCACACATTATTCGCAGCGCAAATCATGCTCGAGTTCCAGTTGTGGTCTGTGGTGAGATGGCGGGGGAAACGTTGTTTACTCGACTATTGCTGGGTTTCGGGTTACGCCAGTTTTCCATGTTTCCGACACAACTGTTGACTGTGAAACGCAAAGTGCTAAGGAGTTATCTGCCTGATATTATCCATTTTGCACAAAAAATACTTAAAGCTGATAATCCGGAAAACATTCGCACATTATTGACGAAACTGAATAACTGATTCATTTGGTTATATAATCTCTACTCATGATCAAAGATAGCAGTAATACTGTCTTTGTATAACCCTTAAATAGTTAGGATACAGGGAATCGAAACCAGCATCGACTTTGCTGACATTCCCGCAGATCGACTTTTGTTTTTCATGTGTTATTAGTCCATAGTTATTTTTTTGAACTTTAATTACTTTAATGCAAGATTTAACCTCAGTTGGTATCGTCACTCCGAAGAGCGTTCACTTTGACACACCACTACATTTAAAGAGTAGTGCCGTTCTCGACAGCTACGAATTAGTGTATGAAACTTATGGTGAGCTTAACGAGACTAAATCTAACTCTGTATTGATCTGTCATGCGCTCTCTAGTAATCATCACGTAGCCGGTTCTTACGCTGATAATCCCAAGAGTATTGGTTGGTGGAACAACATGATTGGCCCTGGAAAACCTATTGATACACACAAGTTTTTTGTTGTGGGGGTAAACAATCTTGGGGGTTGTCACGGTTCAACTGGTCCTACCAGCATCAATGCGAAGACCGGTAGACCTTATGGTGCGGATTTTCCGGTGGTAACAGTGCAAGATTGGGTTGAAACCCAGGTACGGCTGGCGGACCATCTTGGTATCAAACAATTTGCGGCGATAGCTGGAGGCAGTTTGGGTGGGATGCAGGCTTTACAATGGGCGCTTGATTATCCAGATAGAGTCCGACATGCACTGGTTATTGCCGCCGCTGCCAAGCTAACTGCACAAAACATTGCGTTCAACGATGTTGCGCGCCAGGCGATAATTACAGATCCTGATTTTTACGGTGGGGATTACTGTTCACATGATGTAGTGCCACGTCGAGGCTTGCGGCTTGCACGCATGTTGGGACACATCACATATTTATCTGACCATTCGATGGCCGAAAAGTTTGGACGAGAGTTGCGTAATGGGGCGCTTGGTTTTGGTTTCGACGTGGAATTCGAAATCGAATCATACCTACGTCATCAGGGAGATAAATTTGCTGATCAGTTTGATGCCAATACCTATTTGCTAATGACTAAAGCTCTAGATTATTTTGACCCAGCGCACGATCACAACGGCGATCTGAGAGAGGCGTTCAGTGTTGCTCAGGCAAATTTCCTGGTGCTATCTTTTACCACTGATTGGCGTTTCTCGCCTGAGCGTTCACGTGCGATCGTCAAGGCATTGCTGGATAACGAGCTAAATGTTAGTTATGCAGAAATCACTTCCAGTTATGGCCATGACTCCTTCTTAATGGAAGACCGCTATTATCACGAGTTGGTGCGCGCTTATATGAATAATATTATTATTTAGAACAGAGGCTCCAGTTATTGATGTTTTTTGAGTAGCGTACACACAACAAACTACCAGAAGTTACGTTCCTGACGGTACGCTACGTTAGCTTGACGGAGGAGTTTAATGGTTATCCATTTGGCTCCATTACACCCTATATGTTGGATCACGACGGCAATGTGCCGATCCTTATATTCATTTGCAATTCTATTATGAATTGGGCACATTTAGTAGTAGATAGGCATTAGTCTTTGCGAGTTCCGATCACAATGGTGAAAGGGGCCGAATAATGTGTCATGTTTAGACATGACCCCAACTTGTGAGCTGTATCTGCAATGCCTAACTGGACGGGACACTAAATTTATATAAGTAACATAACTGGACAGCTCGCGTAAGTAAGAACGGGATAAAGAGATCGAATTTCTCTTAATATTCTTCGATTATGGCTGTGTGAAATTATACTCTGCGAATACTGCTGACAATGACTAATATTACTACTTCATCCACTATCTCTAGGCCTGATTTTGCTGCCATTGCAACATTGGTGAAGCCAGGAGCAAAAGTGCTGGATCTTGGCTGTGGTGATGGCTCACTATTGCGTTATTTGCGCGGAGTGCGTGATGTCCATGGCTACGGTGTAGAAATTGACGACGCAAATATTCAGGAATGCTTCAATAATGGGATAAATGTGATTCAAAGCGATCTAGAATCAGGATTATCGAGTTTTGAATCAGGATCCTTCGACTATGTGATTTTGTCGCAAACACTGCAGGCGATGAAACATACTGAGGGCATCATAAAGGAAATGATGCGGGTAAGTAAGGAGGGTATTGTATCGTTTCCCAACTTTGGCTATTGGAAAAACCGTTTACAGGTAATATTTGGTTATATGCCTGTTTCGGATCCGTTACCGTATCAGTGGTTTGATACGCCAAATATTCATCTGTGTACGCTTGTTGATTTTGAGAGATTTTGCCGTCAGCATGGTGTACGCATTCTTGAACGCAGGATAATGAACGGAGACCAACAAATCTCATTTGCTCCTAATTTTTTCGGAATGCTGGCGTTTTATCGATTCGAACGGCAGAAGTGATGGTTGTCGGCTTCACTTGGAATTCGAAGGTATGTCCAGAGCCTCAAACTTTTCCTGCCCGGCTAGCCATACCAACACCAGCACTGGCAGGCCGAGTAACGCAGTACCAGTAAAAAAACTGGCGTAGCCGTATGTGTCGACAAAGATGCCACTGAATCCGGCGATGAATTTCGGTAGTAACAGCATCACCGAACTGAACAGTGCATACTGTGTGGCGGAATATGCTGAATTAGTCAATCCAGAAAGATAGGCGATAAAGGCACTAGAAGCAATGCCGGCTGACAGGTTGTCTGCAGAGATAGTGAATACCAATCCTGCCACGTCATGTCCACGTCCAGCTAGCCAGACGAACAGTAAGTTAGTTGCTGCAGACAACACCGCTCCCAGGAACAACGTTCGCATGATACCGGTTTTTACTATGAGCACTCCACCCATGGCTGCACCTACGATCGTCATGATAACTCCATAGACTTTGGATACAGTGGCTACCTCGTTCTTGGTGTAACCCATATCCACATAAAAAGGGTTACTCATCACTCCCATTACCACATCTGAGATACGGTAAATAGCTATTAGCGCAAGAATCAGCAATGCACGCTGGCCATGGCGCACGATAAAATCTCGGAACGGTGCAACCAGCGCACCATACAGCCAGGCTAATATTTGCGTAAGTTGTGCATTCAGATTCCAGTGTGCAATAGTTTTCCTAGCGTAATCTTCATTCTCAGAAATAAGACGGCTAACAGGAACTTCTGGTTCGCGGATGATGAGAGTAGTGATAATACCTACAGCCATACTTGCAGCCATTACCAGATAGGCAGTGCGCCAGGGTGAGTAGTCGTAAGTAGTCTCCGATGGATCTACCGCTGCTGCTATCCATAGCACTCCTGCGGAAGCCAGAATCATGGCTAGGCGATAGCCCGCCTGATAAGTTGCTGCCATGGCCCCTTGTAGTCTCAGTGCTACAGCTTCGATTCGATAGGCATCCAGCGCGATATCCTGCGTGGCAGATGCAAAAGCTACCGCTAACGCAAAAAACACCATATGAGTCAGGTTCTCCAGAGGGTCTGTGTTTGCCATCCCGACTAGTGCGATAGTGATGATTACTTGCGATAGTAGTATCCATGCACGCCGTCGTCCTAATAATTGGGTCAGTAGTGGCAACGTCAAACGATCCACTAGGGGTGACCACATCCATTTAAAACCATAAGCTAACCCAATCCAGCTTAAGTAACCGATGGTCGAGCGGTCTATCCCTGCTTCTCTTAACCAAAATGACAGAGTGCCCAGTATCAGAAGCAGCGGAAGCCCAGCTGAGAAACCTAGTGAAAGCATCCCCAATACCCGTGGATGGGTGTAAATACGGAAAGCATGTAGCCAGCCAGATTGGACAGCAGGCATCATAGGTTGTAGTCGTAGTCGATGATGAGTGGTGAGTGGTCGGAGAAACGTTCCGCTTTGTAAATCGCAACTTCAGTGGCTTTGCTAGCAATCTTCGGCGTAGCAATCTGATAATCAATTCGCCAGCCTACATTCTTGGCCCAGGCCTGCCCCCGATTGGACCACCATGTGTATTGATCTGGTTCCTGGTTGATTTGCCGGAATACATCGACAAACTTGAGTTTGTCGAGAATTTTGGTAAGCCAGGCACGCTCTTCTGGTAGAAAGCCAGAATTTTTTTGATTGGATCGCCAGTTTTTCAGATCGATTTCCTTATGGGCAATATTCCAGTC
>JAZGCR010000184.1:0-5076 GCA_036477105.1 Nitrosomonadaceae bacterium
TCATCGCCATCCTGGCATTTGCCGCCATAGGTACATCGGATGACTCCACTGGTGAGTTCTGTCGCTCATTATACCAAGTGGTACTGGTTTCGCTTCTGTTGAGTTGGGTAACTGCAGTGACGATCACACCTTTGTTGTGCGTTATGTTCCTGAAACCACCAAAAGAGGGTGCTGAGCTAAAAGATCCTTATGCAGGTGGTTTCTTCACCTTATACAAGGGGCTACTGAATGCCTGTATTCGGATGAAAACCGTAATCATTGTCGTGGTGGTTGCGTTATTCGTCAGCGCCCTTTGGGGTTTTCAGTTTGTCGAAAAGAGCTTTTTCCCACCTTCAACGCGTCCCCAGTTCATGGTTGATTTATGGTTGCCGCAGGGAACGCATATCGATGAGACGCAAAAGCTGGTCGCATCGGTCGAGGGTTATATAAAAAAGCAGGAGGGTGTAACCCATATCACTTCGCTACTTGGCCAGGGCGGCCTGCGTTTCCTACTAACCTACCAACCGGAAAAACTGAACAGCGCCTATGCGCAACTGTTGGTCGATGTGGATGATCCGAAAAAGGTAGACCGCCTGATGGCGAACATCGAAATACACTTGCAGGAGAATTACCCAAATGTGTTGGGTTATGCCTCCAAATTTCAGTTGGGACCAGGCAGTACCGGCTTAATACAGGCGCGTCTGAGCGGTCCTGACGCAAATGTGCTACGCGAGCTTGCTGGCCAGGTAAAAACAATTCTGTACGCTGATGCCGATTCCAAAGCTATTCGTACCGACTGGCGGCAGCGCGTCAAGATGGTGCGACCAATCGTAGCGGAAATACAGGCCAACTTGAATGGCATTGAGAAAAATGATATCGCTTCCACATTACTTGAAGGTTTTCAGGGTAGACGAGTCGGTGTGTATCGTGAAGGCGATCTGCTATTGCCGATTATCCTGCGCGCCGAGGACGTGAACCGGTCTAATATCGAAAGTATCAACAACCTGCAAATCTGGAGTTCAGTAGCCGGGACTATGATCCCGCTGCGTCAGGTAGTGACTAGCTTTGAGACCATGTTTGAAGATGAGATTATTATGCGGCGTGACCGTAAGCGGACTATTACCGTATTTGCCGATCCAATCGCGGGCCAAGCCTCTGAACTATTTGCGCGAGTACGGCCGCAGATTGAGGCCATCGACCTGCCTGTAGGGTATGAGCTGGAATGGGGCGGGGAGTATGAGGATTCCAGCAATGCCCAGGCGGGCTTGGCGGGGGGTGTTCCAATGTTCACGTTGATAATGGTACTGATCACTATCATGCTCTTTAACTCGTTGCGCCAGTCGTTGATCATCTGGCTAGTAGTGCCGCTTGCCCTGATTGGCATTACGCTGGGCTTGCTGTCAACCAACCAGCCATTCGGGTTCATGGCGATACTGGGTTCTCTCAGCTTGATGGGTATGCTGATCAAAAATGCCGTTGTGTTGATCGATGAGATCAATTTGCAGAGTGGCATGGGTAAGGAACTGATATCTGCTATTGTGGATTCCGGTGTCAGCCGCATCAGGCCGGTTTCAATGGCAGCTTCAACTACAGCCCTGGGTATGATTCCACTGTTGTTCGATGGCTTCTTTGTGGCGATGGCTGTCACCATAATTGCGGGCTTGATGTTTGCGACACTGCTGACCATGGTGGTAGTGCCGGTATTGTATGCGACCTTCTACAAGGCGAAAGCTGTTTGATAACCTCGCGTAGACGTTAACTCTATAGATCATAGCCATTAAATAATTAATTTAGTAAATGACCTATGTCATGTATTTTCTAATTGTAATAGAAGCAATTCAAACAATAAAAAATATTTCAGTGAATGAATTATCGAAGAGAAATTGATGGTCTTAGGGCTCTTGCTGTCATACCAGTTATCTTCTTTCATGCTGGCTTCCAAGCATTTAGTGGTGGCTTTGTTGGGGTAGATGTTTTCTTTGTTATTAGCGGCTATCTTATTACTTCAATTATTATTACAGAAAAATCAAGCGGTAAATTTACCCTTACAAAGTTTTACGAGCGAAGAGCAAGGCGAATCCTGCCAGCATTATTTTTTATAATGTTGGTTTGTTTGCCATTTTCTTGGCTATGGTTATTACCTAGTAATTTGAATGATTTTTCTAAAAGTCTAATTGTTGTCCCCATTTTCTCGTCAAATTTTCTATTTATTAACCAAAGCGGTTATTTTGATACTGCGATCGAATTAAAACCACTTATACATACTTGGAGTTTGGCAGTAGAGGAGCAATACTACTTATTATTTCCAATATTCATTTCCTTTCTCTGGTACAAATGCTGGCCTTGGGCAGCTAGAATTATTTTTGTTGTGGCACTAATTAGTCTAATATTTTCTAACTGGGGCGCCCACAATTATCCGACAGCGACTTTCTATCTGCTGCCTACCCGTATTTGGGAGTTGTTTATCGGATCTTTAATAGCTCTTTATTTATTTAATCATAATCAAAATTTACTTTCTGAAAGAAAAACTAGCTCTGTTTTAGGCATCGTTGGATTACTGCTTATTGTATTTTCGATCATTACCTTCGACGAGGGAACGCCCTTCCCAAGTTTTTATGCGTTAATTCCAACAATTGGAACAGCCCTTATTATTTTATTTGCCAGCCAAAATGAATGGGTAGGAAAATGGCTTGGAAATAAATTATTTGTTGGGTTAGGCTTAATAAGTTACAGCGCGTATTTGTGGCATCAACCTTTGTTCGCTTTTGCAAGAATTCGAAGTTTTAGTGTGCCAACGACTGGTTTGCTGCTTTCATTATCACTCTTGGCAATCTTTCTAGCTTACTTAAGCTGGAAATACGTAGAAAAACCTTTTAGAGATAAAAATAAATTTAGTCAAAAGCAGATATTTATTTTTTCTTTAATTGGCAGTCTTTTCTTTATAGGACTTGGGATAACAGGCAATATTAACAAAGGATTTGGACAACGTTTTACTGTTCCTCAGTCGATTGCTGATGCCTTAGCTGCTAAAAATCAAAATCCAAGCATCATGAACTGCTTCAAGAATTTTAATAAGGATAGTCCAGAAATCGATACTTGTTTTCTTGGAGACCCTAAAGGTAAGAATTCAGAAATTGCTGTTTTCGGTGATAGTCACGCAATAGCCTTACTACCCGCTTTTGACGATATTGGTAAAAAAGTTGGAAAGAGCATTGCTCATATTGGACTTGGCGGTTGCCCTTCCTTGCTCGATGTATGGGTACTTAAGGGAAATTTTGAAACTGGTGTATGTAAGAAGTTGGCTCAACGTCAGCTAGCATATGTAAAAGATCATGAAATTAAAAAAGTATTTCTTGTTTCTCGTTGGACTACATATACTGATGGAAATTATGAGGGTAAAAAACTTTTCCACCTAGCATTGAATAGAGATGATTCCTTAGATAAGAGCACATCGAGGAAAGCATTTGAACAAGGTCTAAATAAGACAATCAAGGCATATAAAGATCTTGGCGCTGAAGTTTACATCGTAGCTCAGGTGCCACAACAGTTACGTAGTACGAAGGAATTTTATTATTCGATGTACGATAGCAATTTTGCTGATGTTCAAAAGTCTGAGTTTATTCGGAAATATTCCGTTCCAACTTTTAAACACGCAGCTCTTCAATCTTATACAAGGCGGTTATTTGATGCCCACGTTAGCAGAGGTGAAATAAAACTGATCAATTTAGACTCTATTTTTTGCGATAATGCCAGATGCATTTTTGGGACCGTAAAACAACCCTATTACGTAGATGCTGATCACCTTTCTATATTTGGTTCTAATTTAACTATTCCTAAAATTATTGAGTTTGCCCAATAAAGATTTAGTGCGATACTGGTACGACCTAGATCAAGTCAACTTCATTCACCAACGCTTCAATGCAAATCAATACATTCACGTGATCACCCAATGCCACATCTGGCGCTAAAAAAGATAGACGGCATATAACGACCAATAACATCTGAATTCTGAACATCCGCTTAGGGGCAAAAGCGATCATTCGCAGATTTTTTTCTGGAAAAAATATTTTTGCCAAAATTGGGAAAAGGTAAAGGGGGGACAGGTACTACATTGCTAGAGGAGAGGGGGTAAGCTCAAGACTAAGTATACCCCACTCCTAATATGGCTACGTCAGGAACACTGAAGCATGAAAAACAGGAAAAAAGAATAGACGAGAATAGGTAAAGCAATGATTCAATTATTGCTGTTTATTTTGGATTGTGTTGAGCAATCCTAGCTCACTTCATCAATGGAATCCCCTCTGCGAATCCGTAGCGTATGATGGCTCGAATCTTAGTCTCGATCTGAATGTAACGTGCCACCTTTGTCGCCGGGAGAATCTTGTCGAGCTTGGGCACATATGATTGTTTTAACTTGACCTCGGCCGACTCAATGGCAATAGCTTCATCAAGCAGTTTCTTTGCTGTGTCATTTGACAACGCACCCTTATTGTAGGCTATGGCGTAGTTATTGATTACCTTGGCCAAGCGTTCGTTGATCTGGTGCAGATCCTTTTGGTATGCTTTGTAGATGGGCCAGAACTTCTTTGCTTCGGCGTCAGTCAGGTTCATGTTGGTGGCAACTAGGAACTTCTTATCAGTGGTTATCTTCTCGCGCAGAATTTCCATGTTACTTGTCCCGCTGTCATCCGCGGCGAATGCCGGCAGCGCTAGAGTCGTGGCGAGAACAAACAAGGTTGGGTGCAGCATATTCGTCAGATATTTCTTCATGTTTTGTTACTCCATCAGTAGTCTTACGAATCGTAGAAAACGTTTTGCCGGGTGATCTATTTATGGATGTATTCTAGTGACCTTCGTGCCCTGGATACCTGCTCCAGCCATGATCCCTTTCTGATCAAAGATAAAGGCATAAACACCTTTTTGGAGTGTGGTCGATGTAAGATTCTTACCAAAACCTTTGTCTACAATGACGATACTCGGACCTACACCAAGCTCCCATCCAGCGCTCTTGTCGAGATAAGATAATGAGTCAGTATCCATAAAGAATAATACATACCCAAACCCCTGGAGACCCGCTTGAAAACCATAGGATGCCGC
>JAZGCR010000185.1:0-4370 GCA_036477105.1 Nitrosomonadaceae bacterium
ACAAGCAGCGCCTTAATCAAGCGAGAGAAGCCCGAAAGATCACTCTCACGTAGGAATGACTCCTTAATGTTGAAGGCAATCCATCCTGATGGGGAGACCAAATTGAATGCATTGGCAAAGGCTTTTGCTGGGATATCACCAAATCCAAGCGCGGCAACACAAGATAGACAATCAAACTGCCATGCAACCAGTTTTTTTTGCGTTATAGGATCCGGATCACTAAAATCATGCACATAATATGCATCGTATATACCTGGCCTGTCACGCTCACAGGCAATATACGCTTCTTCGCAGATGTCGATGCCAATGACGCGGGCTACGCCCACAGCATGCAATTGCTCCCCAAACATCCCGTTTCCGGCCCCTAGATCGAGCACGCGTAACTCTGTCATTTCAACGCGGTTATCCCGTAAAACCTTGTTCAGGGTATCACTGACTTTTTTTGGGGAGTTACACTTAAGGCGTTGATAAAAAAGTTGTTCGTATAGACCAGGATGTTTGTAAATTTCGCCATAATCGTGAAAGCGGAGCTTAATTTCCTGTTCGTTCTCGTTGAGGCTGAAAAAGGCACTATCCTGTTCAAGCTGATGAGCCTTTGTAACAGGGAACTTGATATTGTATTGCTGATGTTCCATTTTAACCTCCGTTGAAACAAACTCTAACCGGGATGGGGAAGAGCCTCGTAGTTCCTTCTCTCTCGCATACCAATGTGCGCTTAGGTCACGCATGCGGCGGTTCGATGAGTATTCCTTACTACACTGCAAGAGCAGATTGCCCCGTTCTGCTGAAAAATTGCACTGACAGTGCCAGTGTGAGAGTCAGGGGCTTCGACAGCTGTTAAGAACCATGAACAAGGAAATCATGTACAGCAGGTTTGCATTGTAACATGTTATTTAGAGAAAAAGCGTGCTTAACTATCCATAACAAGGAATTATGACCAGAACAGAAAGTTGAGAGCGATGTTATCCTGTGTTAAGAAATTAGAAGTAGGCACTTCAGCAGTTTAAATAAAGAATGTTAAAGCTGGATCCAAAGAGGTGGTTGACAATTCTTCCACCGATTTTCTGATCTCTCTAAGATTGCTCAACTCGGCGGTTTTAGCTGCAATATTGAAAATCGAGCTCTAAATAGCGATGTGTAATGAATCGCCGAATTTTGTAGTTTGGAATTGCCCCCATCTAGCAAGGTTTGGAGTAGATAGATTCTTATAGTACTCACCAGGTTTAAGGGCATGTGAGGCCGGGGTGTGCTCATGGCAGGGGCGAGACAACATGGCTATATCAAATCCTAATTGGGATCAAAATAAAGCAAGGCGGTTGTTCAGTAAAAACCGACTGCCTCGTCAGATTGTTTCTTCGTTATTTTTTAGGTAGAAGAAAGTCGCCTTTAGTTTTCCTTGCGCTTGCCGTGGCCACGAGCTTTGTCACGATGACCATGCTCACCAGCTGATTCATTAGAGCTTAATCCAAAGCATGCAGTTTTTTTCTCACCTGCGTTGCTATGCTCGTTTCTATCCCGTTCCTTATGCTTTGTACCCTTACGCTTACCCTTACGTTGTCACATGTAGGTTGTTATATGCTCTCTAGATCGTATTGGTGTAGGTCTGCTCGCTCATGGGCTCGGAGAAAGTGTGATTAGGAATAATAACCTCTCGAACGCATGCAGGAAGAATAAGCTTCTTGGTATCGTGAATCGTTCGATTGGTTTTCGTTGAGTCCGTAGAGTGTTCCTCCTGCCCCACCCACTATAGCTCCAATACCTGCTCCTTTCCCAGCGCCTTTACCTCCACCTGCGATAGCGCCACCCGCAGCACCTACTGCTGCACCGATGGCAGCACCAAGCAACGCGTCCGTAACTACTTCCTGTGTCTTGCTGTTCACCTGCTCAGATGCATACTTGTTGCATGCTTGCACGATGGATTGTGAGGGATGCGTTGGTTGTTGGGCGCGATACACAGGTTGTGGCGGCGTAGGGGCCGCATAAACAGGTTTTGGAGGTGGAGGGACCGCAGCAATCTTTACAGCGGCCTTAGGTTTGCTTACCGGCTCCTTCTGCGCAACTTGAGTATCTGTCTCCTGGGCTTGTACCATTTCATCAGGTGGCACAACCTTTGCATCTCGCCCTATAACAAGCGATGTGATTAAGACAGTTGCTCCTACAATCAGTAATCCAATTGTTGCTAGCTTCCATTGGTTAGGGGATATGTCTGACATCGATATTCTCCTTTTTTCGAAGGTCCTTCGTTTCTTCTGTTTTCTTTACATTGACATGGCGTTGGCTATGACAATGTCCTTAGCTTATAAATGATAAGTGTATCCGATATTTTTAATATTAAGAATACGGACACAATGTTATGGTATTTTTGATCATATACCAATCTGATAGTTCAACCCATTGGTACTGGCTATGTACATGGTTGGACTGTGAAGATACTGCTACCAAGGCGGATATGCGTAGTAATAGGGTTAATAATAACGCGCACCGTGACCACCAAAACCTATGCTCGGGCCATAGCCGTAGCCACCAAAGCCCCTTCCTTACTCACTTGCATCACCCAGATGAGTTTTGGCATTGGAAATGGAATGAGAAAACCAGGTGGAATTGTGATTTCTTGTATTTGCTTAGCATTTGGCAATACAGATAAGGAGAGTTCTCATAACCTCACGTTTATCTAAATTTATATTTAGATATACCTTTGGAGGTTGCCAAACTCGAATAGTCGCCGCATAATGCCCATACCTGAAACAAAGGCAAACTCATCGCGAGGTGGGGACGCAAAGCTTACGGTCTTGCAAAAAGACAGCGGAGTTACCAGAAAATCAAGACTCATATATCTTGGTGCGTCCTTGTGCCTTAATCAGAATTTTATTAATGTACAAGGAGGCTGACATGTCATACCAGTATCAATTTCCCGCCCAGTTTTCTGAAAACAACTGTTGTTATCTTTTGGGTAACACGCTCGGTTCTTCATGTTTTTTATCCTGGTTGCCATTCTGGTAAGCCACGTGAATTTTAGCCATGCTGTGCTTTTCCAGCTAACGTATGTAGAGCGTTCGCCGTCTGTAGACGGCAATGGATAGGCCCATGATTGACCTAACAACTTTCGATGATTTCGAGGCTGCTAGCCGTGCGACCCTAGCGTATTTGCATCAGCGTCTTGGATTCGATCTTTGGATGATGACAAGGGTTGAGGGTTCAAATTGTATCGTATTGCAGGCTGAGAACCACGGTTACAACGTAGAAGAAGGGACAGTGTTTCGCTGGGGTGATTCCTTCTGCTCAGAGATGGTACTTGGACGAGCCCCCCGAGTTGCTCTACGTGCTCAAGATGTGCCCCTATTTGCAGTGTCGCCAATTGGCCAACAAGTCCCGATTGGCGCTTACATCGGCGTGCCATTGACAAGTACAGATGGCTCACTGTTCGGAACGTTGTGCGCGATCGATCCAAGGCCACAAAAAGAATCGATAAGAGATGAGCTACCCTTAATAGAGTTCCTTGCCAGACTTCTCGGGACTGTTCTCATCGCTGATCTCAAGGCTGCCAAGCAGGCAAGACTCTTGGAACGCAGTCAGCAAACGGCACGGACTGATGCATTAACGGGTTTATTTAATCGGCATGGTTGGGAACAGAGTATTGCCACAGAAGAGGCTCGAGCAAAGCGCTATGGCAGTCCCGCATGTGTATTAATTGTGGATCTGGATGGACTCAAGCAAATCAACGACACAAAAGGGCATGTGCACGGTGATGCGCTCATCCGGAGTGCATCTACTAGTATTAGAAGCGCTATAAGGGAGAACGACATCATTGCAAGAATCGGTGGAGACGAATTCGCCATCTTAGGTATCGAATGTGATGCGGTAGGATGTGAAGCAATTTTCAAAAATGTCACTGATGCGTTATTGTCCAACGGAATTAGTGCTTCTGTTGGTAAGGCCATGCGAGATCACAGACTAGGACTATTCGAAGCAATTGCTGCAGCGGATCGTGCAATGTATATGGCAAAGGAAAAGCGAAGGAGAAGATGCTCTAGAGAACATTCCTAACGTCGCATTCATACTCAGGGGGTTTTTGGATGGTGGAGACGAGGAGGTTCGAACTCCCGACCTTCGCATTGCGAATTCATAGTAATCAACTAGTTACAACACACTGCAACAAACTAGAACAATTCAATCAATGAGTTAATCTGTTCTGTTTATTGTGGTTTGTTGTCCTTTTTGGTGGTTATTTATCCCTGAGTGCCCCACCAGTGTCCCATGACGTATCATTTCAAGGGTAATGAAATGTCCGCTTTTAGCACAAAGCAGACGTTGACGAGTGACCGCATTCGACCCAAAGCGGTCATTCAAATTCAAACTGACGAACACTTGAC
>JAZGCR010000186.1:0-5212 GCA_036477105.1 Nitrosomonadaceae bacterium
AATCGTGATGCAGTGGTTTTTCGTGGTAATCGCTCCACTGGGGACTTCTATATTGATGGTATGCGAGATGATGTTCAGCATTTTCGTGATTTTTACAATATTGACCGGATTGAAGTATTAAAAGGCCCTAATGGAATGATCTTTGGACGTGGTGGCTCGGGTGGTGTGATCAACCGAGTCCGTAAGGAGGCGAACTGGGCCCCGATACATGAGATTAGGTTCTCAGCGGGCACCTACGACCATAAGCGATTTTCCCTGGATGCGGGCCACGCTATCAATGACATGGTCGCCGTTCGCCTCAATGGTTTGTTTGAAGATTCAGAAAATTTTCGTGACGGCTTTGAGCTTCAGCGTTACGGTGTGGCCCCTACTGTCACAATTAAGCCCACTAAAGATACCAGGATTGTTTTCCATGCAGAGCTGTTTAAGGATGATCGTATTGCCGATCGAGGAATTCCATCCTTTATGGGGAGTCCCTTTAATACGAAGCGTTCAACATTCTTTGGTGGGCCTGCTGCACGCAGCCCAACAGATACAAGCAAAAAGTCACTGAGTCTGCTTATTGACCATAAATTTAACAATAACGTGACTATTAGAAACCGTACGCACTATGCTACTTTCGATAAATTCTATCAGAACATATTTGCAGGTAGTTCGGTCAACACGGCAGGAATGGTAACGCTGGGTGCATACAATGATGAGACGGATCGGACAAACTTTTTCAACCAAACAGATCTTTTACTTACATTCGACACGTGGCGATTTAATCATAAGATGGTAACAGGTGTCGAAGTAGGGCGGCAGGTTACCGACCAGTTGCGACTAAGGGGTCATTTCAATGGTGTATCTACCACACAAATTGTATCAGCCAGCTTCCCAAACACAGCATCTCCTATAATATTTTTTAACAGAGGACTTCAAGACTCCAATAACCATGTTTCAAATAGCTTGGTTAGTGTTTTTATACAAGATCAGATCGAGATTTTGCCACAGCTACATGCGGTCCTAGGTGTTCGCTACAATAGATTCGAGGTTGACTTTATGAGGAAAGATTTCCTCCAAGCGGATCTAAAATCTAGGGATGACTTAATTGACCCAAGGTTTGGTCTGGTATTCAAGCCAATTGAGCAAGTATCTATATATGGAAGTTACAGTCTGTCACATCAGCCACGAGCGGGAGACCAACTTAAGTCGATAACAGTAACGAATGCAACACTAACCCCAGAAAGATTCATCAATATTGAAGGCGGTATCAAATGGGATATTCTTCCTAATTTAGCTGCGACCGTTGCATTTTATCAACTAGATCGTACCAATGTGATTCTTCCTACAGGTATTGCAGGCGTAAGCTTTCTAAGTAAGGGCTCGCGTGTTAGGGGTGTAGAAGTAGGAATAAATGGGCGGATTACATCAGCCTGGAGCATCATTGGGGCCTACACCTATCAGGAGGGCACACTCAATGCTACGAAAGCGACCTTGGGTGAATTACCTAAGCATACGTACTCAATATGGAACCGTTATGATTTTACACCGTGGTTTGGTGCTGCATTTGGTGTGATCGGGCGTAGCAATATGTTTACTACAACTACTAACGCCGTTACTCTGCCAGCCTTTGTGCGAGTGGACGCAGCGTTATACGGAAGAATCAACAAGTATTTACGCGCCCAGGTGAATATTGAAAACCTATTTGATGTGAACTATATTGCAGCCGCTCATAATGATAATAATATTGCCCCTGGTTCGCCTATAACGGCACGTGCATCGATCATAGCTAGTTTCTAGATTTAATGAATTTGCCTAGTGTACTAAAAATGTTCTTGATCATTCCCACTCAATTGTTGCGGGTGGTTTGCCAGAGATATCATAGACTACTCGGCTAATACCGCGCACTTCGTTGATGATGCGATTGGAAACCTTGCTCAATAACGTATGAGGAAGCTCTGCCCAATCTGCAGTCATAAAATCCTGGGTTTTGACAGCCCTTAACGCCACTACATAATCGTAGGTACGTCCGTCTCCCATCACACCCACTGATTTCACCGGCAAGAATACAGTGAAAGCTTGTGAGGTTTTTTCATACCAGCCTGCAGAACGCAATTCTTCGATAAAGATTGCGTCAGCATGCCGTAATAGCTCAGCGAACTCGTGTGTTACTTCACCAAGGATCCGCACCCCTAAACCGGGCCCAGGGAAAGGATGGCGGAATACTATGTCATGCGCTAATCCTAGCGCCAATCCAAGTTCGCGCACTTCGTCCTTGAACAGTTCACGTAGTGGTTCAAGCAATTTTAAATGTAATGTTTCAGGTAGCCCACCCACATTGTGGTGGGACTTGATAGTGTGAGCTTTATTAGTTTTGTTACTTGCGGATTCGATCACGTCGGGGTAAATCGTTCCCTGTGCAAGCCATTTAGCATTGGCTATTTTTGACGACTCGTGTTGAAATATTTTGATAAACTCGCGCCCAATAACATGGCGCTTCTGCTCTGGGTCGGTGACGCCTTGCAGGTGTTTAAGAAACTTCTTGCTTGCATCCACATGTATGACTTTTACACCAAGAGTACTGGAGAAGGTGTTCATCACTTGTTCGGCCTCATTCAATCGCAACAACCCATTGTCTACAAATACACAGGTAAGTTGCTTGCCGATAGCACGATGAATCAGTGCCGCAGCCACCGACGAGTCCACACCACCTGATAGACCCAGAATGACCTTATCTTTTCCTACTTCAGAGCGGATTTTATCAATTGCTTCTTCCACGTAATCAGACATATTCCAATCGTAGCCAATCCCGCAAATGTCATGGGCGAAGCGATCGATAATGGTCTTTCCTTGAAGAGTATGAGTAACTTCTGGATGAAATTGCACACCGTAGAATTTGCGTTTTTCGTCAGCCATAGCAGCGATTGGTGCAGTGGCATTACTGGCCATTACCTTAAAACCAGGAGGCAATGTAGTTACCTTGTCGCCATGGCTCATCCACACATCTAGAAATTCGTGGCCTTCCGTATTGGCGTGATCTTGAATGTGTTTCAGAAGAGCGGTGTGCCCTCTCACACGCACCTCAGCGTAGCCAAATTCGCGTACACTTGATGTTTCAACTGCGCCGCCAAGTTGCGATGCCATGGTTTGCATGCCGTAGCAGATACCTAATACCGGGATACCTAGCTCGAATACAATTTTCGGAGCTCGTGGCGTTTTATCTTTAGTAACGGAAGCGGGACCGCCTGAGAGAATGATGCCTCTGGGCGAAAATTCGTGGATGAATTTAGTTGTTACGTCACAGGGGTGAATCTCACAGTAGACATTGGTTTCCCGCACCCGGCGTGCAATTAGCTGGGAATATTGGGCGCCAAAATCTAGGACAAGGATTTTTTGGTGCATTTAGGGGCTAACCCCTATTCCACATGGTAATTTGGAGATTCCTTGGTGATCTGCACGTTATGGACGTGAGATTCACGAATGCCGGCGGAGGTGATCTCGACAAATTCAGCTTTCGTATGCATTGCATCAATGGTTTCGCAACCCAGATAGCCCATGCCTGAACGAACACCGCCCATTAGCTGATGTACTACTGCGATCACGCTACCTTTGAATGGAACGCGGCCTTCTACACCTTCGGGCACTAGTTTATCGGCGTTCTGCTCAGTGTCTTGAAAGTAGCGGTCACTTGAACCTTGTTGCATAGCAGAGAGTGATCCCATGCCCCGGTAAGTTTTGTAGGAACGTCCTTGGAACAGCTCAATTTCCCCAGGTGATTCCTCAGTGCCTGCAAATAAACCACCTAGCATTACTGAGTTGGCACCCGCCGCAATTGCCTTGGCGACATCACCTGAATAGCGAATCCCTCCGTCGGCAATCATAGGGATACCGGTTCCATTTAGCGCAGTAGATACATTCTGTATCGCGGTAATTTGCGGTACACCAACACCAGCAACGATACGCGTAGTGCAAATAGAGCCAGGGCCGATTCCAACTTTTACACCATCAACACCATGATCAGCTAATGCCTTGGCCGCATCTGCGGTAGCAATATTGCCTCCAACAACCTGGACATGTGGAAGGCGTTTCTTAATCCATTGTATCCGGTCAAGTACACCTTGAGTATGGCCATGCGCTGTGTCTACCACAATCACATCCACACCCGCTTCGGCTAAAGTTTCTGCGCGTTCGTCACCACCTTCACCCACACCGATGGCCGCTCCCACGCGTAAGCGTCCTAGATCATCCTTGCAGGCAGCTGGATGCTCGGACGTCTTAATAATATCCTTGACAGTGATTAATCCACGCAATTCAAAATCAGCATTCACCACTAGCACTCTCTCTAACCGATGTTTGTGCAATAACGCCATTGCTTCCTCTCGGGTGGTGCCTTCCTTTACTGTTATTAGTCGATCTTTTGGCACCATGATATTTTTTATGGGCTGATCCAGATTAATTTCGAAACGCAAGTCTCGATTAGTGACAATACCCACTACCATAGAACCTTCGACGACCGGCAAACCCGATATCTTATGTTGGCGGGTAATGCTGAGTACATTCCGTACCGTCATGTGTGGAGGAATAGTGATCGGGTCTTTCACTATGCCACTTTCAAACCGTTTAACCTTGGCGACGTGAACAGCTTGAGATTCGGCGGACATGTTCTTGTGAATAATGCCAATACCACCTTCTTGAGCAAGGGCAATGGCAAGCCGTGCTTCGGTAACTGTATCCATAGCGGCGGATACTAACGGAATATTGAGAGAGATAGTGCGGGTAAGTCGGGTTGTGAGATTTACGTTACGTGGTAAAACTACAGAATGAGCGGGCAGCAGCAAAACATCATCAAAGGTTAGTGCCTTCTGAGCCAGTCGCATGATATTGATCCTTTACAAAGCGGCATTATAGCTAAACCATGAGGCTGAGGGCAAATTAACCCATTTGAATATAACCGGAATTAGTGCCCTTTATTTCATTGACCAGAGTAAGGAAAACCGTTATTTTCAGAATAGCTGGAGATATTTTTCCCAACTTATACTGAGATTGTTTACTAAGATAGGCTGATATTTTTTGCCCACAATATCATCAGCGGTTAGTGCTCTGCACTAACAACAGGAGAAAGCCATGCCACGCATCGTATTTGCAGTTTTATTGTTTTCTTTCAGCATAGTTGCTCATGGAGAATTGTACAAATGGGTGGACCATAACGGCAATACCCAATATACCGACC
>JAZGCR010000187.1:0-3442 GCA_036477105.1 Nitrosomonadaceae bacterium
CGTTCTGGAGAAATTGCTTTAATTTTTCCAGAGGAACCCATGGTCAAGATCCCTATTAGGAAACATCATGAATTTCTTTGAACGAGCCTATTTTTTCCTATTTCTCTTATTTCTCCCTTGTATGGCGCTGGCTGGCGCCATGGACAGTCTAAAATCTTTTATTAAAGACACACGCGTAGCCCGTGCCACATTTTCTCAAATTTTGCTAGATAAAAACTCGCACATAATACAAGAAGCAAGTGGCACAATGCAATTCGAGCGTCCTGGAAAATTTAGATGGGTTTATAAAAAACCATATGAACAACTGATTATCGGAGATGGCACGAAAGTATGGTTTTACGACCGCGATCTGAATCAAGTTACAGTGCGAAAACTTGATATAGCCATCGGTAGCAGTCCAGCTGCACTGCTCGCTGGTGATAATACCATCGAATCAAATTTCGATCTGAGTGAAATCGGCTTGCAGGGAGAATTGGAATGGCTAGAGGCCAAACCCAAGATAAAAGAGGGTTCGTTTGAACTGATACGTTTGGGATTTACACTAACAGGTATCCTGAAGACAGCTGTGCTGAAAGATAATTTTGGTCAGACCACGGTTATTACATTTTCCAAATTGGAGAAAAATCCCAAGCTATCGCTTGAGTCGTTCAAATTTACCCCCCCCATGAATTCGGATGTGATTAGTGACTGACTTGTTCGGAAAACATGAGTCTTTTGCGCCACTAGCAGAACAATTACGTCCACAAAAATTGGAAGATGTTATCGGTCAGGCTCATTTACTTGGTGCGGGCAAGCCTTTAAGTATCGCGTTCAAATCCGGCAGACCTCATTCAATGATCCTTTGGGGGCCTCCCGGTACCGGCAAAACTACATTGGCACGACTCATGGCGCTGGCATTTGATGCTAAGTTCATAGCACTGTCAGCAGTGTTTTCTGGGGTTAAGGATATTCGTGATGCAATAGAACTAGCACAGGTGACGCTGCAGCAATCGAGCCGACACACCATTTTGTTCGTGGACGAGGTGCATCGTTTCAACAAGTCACAGCAGGACGCATTCTTGCCTTATGTTGAAAAAGGATTGGTAACATTCATTGGTGCCACTACCGAAAATCCTTCATTTGAAGTCAACAGCTCATTACTGTCGCGTGCACATGTTTACGTACTTAAAACATTGTCAGAAGATGAACTTGCTACTCTGTTTGATCGAGCGGTGAATCATGCATTGCCTGGATTGAGTTTATCCAATGATGCGAAACGCCTGCTGATTGGATTTGCTGACGGAGATGCACGGCGTTTGCTCAATTTACTGGAGCAAATAAAAGTTGCTGCGGAAACCGAGAAAATTGTAGACATTAATGCAGATTATGTCCGCAATGCACTTTCTTACAACTCACGCCGTTTCGACAAGGGTGGAGATGAATTTTACGATCAGATATCTGCACTGCATAAATCGGTGCGCGGTTCTGATCCAGATGCCGCACTTTACTGGATGTGCCGTATGCTTGACGGTGGTACTGACCCGCTTTATATAGGACGGCGATTAATTCGTGCAGCAACGGAAGACATCGGCCTGGCCGATCCGCGCGCATTGCAGATAACGTTGGATGCCTGCAAGGTTTTCGAGCGTCTGGGTAGCCCCGAAGGCGAACTGGCACTTGCACAGGCGGTACTATATCTAGCCTGTGCACCAAAAAGCAATTCTTCTTACCTCGCGTATAATAAAGCTCGGTCTCTTATCAGCAATGACAAGTCACGCCCTGTGCCGAATCATTTACGCAATGCACCTACCAAGCTGATGAAAGAACTAGGTATTGGACAAGAATATCGTTACGTTCATGATGATATAGAAGCTTACTCCGCTGGAGAAAACTATTTTCCTAACGGAATGCCGGACGTAAAATTGTATCAGCCGACAACACGCGGACTTGAAGGAAAGATTTCTGAGAAATTGGAATATTTACGTGAACTAGATAAAAAAGTAAAAAAATCCCATAAGCTAAGGTAGGCTATCCCTTCCAAACTATGAATGAAATGCGTTCTATTCAGGAATTATTTGTATGTTAGACATTCATCTATTACGTACTGATCTAATAAAAGTACTCAATGACCTTTCTTCGCGTGGATTTCGACTGACTGAGAACCTTAAGGAACAGATGGAAGCGCGAAGATCTATACGGATAGATACACAGAGGCTGGAAGAAACAAGAAATAAGATTGCACACAATATTGGCCAGATTCGTACAGCTGGACATGGTATGGAGAATAAAGAGATAGTGTCTTTTTTGGATCAAATGAAGGAAATACCTGATCAGCTAAAGGACGCTAGGTTTAAACTAGGTATCATTGAGATTAAATTAAACCAGCTACTAAAAATAATCCCAAATCTGCCACATGATTCTGTTCCAAGAAAAGGCAAAAATAAGGAAGTACGACACTGGGGAACAAGAAAAAAGTCGAGTTCATTTAGTTTCCCAGTAAAGGATCATGTAAGTATCGGTGAAAATCTAGGATTATTAGATTTCAGAACTGCAACGAAACTCAGTGGCTCGCGATTCAGTTTGATGGCAGGTGAACTTGCCCGACTACACCGTGCACTAGGACAATTCATGCTAGACACACATACCCTGGAACATGGTTACACCGAAACCTATGTGCCGTATCTAGTCAATGCAGAGAGCTTGCATGGAACTGGACAACTACCGAAATTTGAAGAAGATTTATTTAAGATTCATCGAAAAAAGTACGAGAGTGAAGAAAGCAAAACTGACAAAGGATTGCAAGAGGAAAATTGGTATTTAATTCCTACTTCAGAAGTACCACTCACTAACTCCGCGCGCAATGAAATTGTTCCTCTCGAATCTCTGCCCATCAAGCTAACTACACTCACCCCATGCTTTCGTTCTGAAGCGGGAAGCTATGGCAAAGATACGCGCGGCATGATCCGCCAGCATCAGTTCGATAAGGTAGAGCTTGTACAACTTGTTCATCCTCTGAGATCCTACGAAGCGTTAGAGCAGATTGTTGGTCATGCTGAAAAGATTTTGCAAAAACTAGAATTACCTTACCGGGTAGTTTTGTTATGTGCAAGTGAAATGGGATTTTCTGCAGCCAAGACTTACGATATTGATGTCTGGCTGCCCGCACAAAACACTTATCTAGAAGTTTCTTCATGCAGTAATTGTGAAGCGTTCCAGGCGCGACGCATGAAGGCCCGCTTTCGTAATGAGAATGGCAAGCCGGAACTGTTACATACTCTAAATGGTTCGGGTTTAGCAGTGGGACGTTGTCTAGTAGCGATTCTAGAAAACTACCAAAATGCTGATGGCAGTGTTTCTATTCCCAAAGTCTTGCGACCTTATATGGGAGGTATTAACCGACTTATCGCATAGAAAAAAAGTAACGTCGTACTGTATAATTTTGCGAATTTAGTTGATGGATGCT
>JAZGCR010000188.1:0-4304 GCA_036477105.1 Nitrosomonadaceae bacterium
TTAAAGGTAACGACAAGAGAAAGGGTTACGCAACAAAGCCGTAATCATTAAGTAACCATGTTAAAACGCCTCCGGCAAAACCGGAGGCGTTTTTTTATGGTTACGGTGAGGTATTTTGAATGTCCTAAGTTTTTCTTGTGTCTGTAAATCTGCATCACACAATCTGAGCAGGTCATCTCATATGGCTTGGGAGCTGTCAGCAGTAGTTCGACATGATTTCTCCTATGTTAGATGAACTCCAAACTTCTAATTATTTTTGTCTTTCTACATTCATTGCCACCATTAGCTCCTTTTGGTAATAAGCTGCCATCTGAATAAACTTGCAGAAGGCTAGAGTCCCTAATGGTCTGACCAATCGAGTATTGCGATCAGGCATGGTGCTACTATAGCATTCATAGTGAGATGATAGCTGTCAGTATGGGTTATACGGATGGGTTGCACAGCATCAATTTATGTTAAAGCAAATTGTGTGAGGTGAAAAAAGTGTGAGCGCATTATTCTGCTTTTGCATTCATCTAATCTTATATTTGTTGATGATTTATTGGTAAGACAGAGCGACATGTAGCAAGAGTCGGTCTATATTGATATCAAGATGGATTAAAGAAGTCTAAATTATTACTTGCGTAATACCAAACTATGCCACGATAATGTCGATTATACTTGATAGATAGACCAGACAAGCGTCGTAAAAAAACAGACAAAGGTCGAAATAAAAATTATTTTCCAAGTATAATTTCTAGCTTATCATGGGGTTGACCGATTAAAATGGAATTGATATTATCCGTTTCGGATTGGGTTATATGTTTTCTACTAAACCCCCTGAATGCCCTATTGTATTATTAGCTTTCAAAAAGGCCGACTGGTTATTTTGTTGATTTATAATTGGCTTTCAAAAAGTCATTGGATATAATTAACTCCATGCTTTGTAAATTTCAGTTCAGGGTTCCAGCACCTTTGAAAGTTTTACGCACGATCCTCCTCCTACCCTGGCTGGCGGCGATGTTCATTTTTCCGGCACATGCGGCTGCATTAGATCCCGAACTAGTTCGTCAACTGAATGCGGATGGGAACGCAGCAAAAATTGCAGCCATCAGACAACTAACACTTATAGCAAGTCCTGAGGCGACGCTCGTACTTCAGTCCCTGGCCAATGATACTCTGTTCATTGCTGGGGAGAAGGGAGAGATCATTATTCGGATGGAGGGGGGGCAGGCTTTCGATGCTGCCACTGGCGAGGAAATTTCTCCAATACCAGAAGACATAGACCAACTGTATCCAAACAACCGCGTACGTCGTGTGTTAAACAAGGGCTTGGCTTTATTACAATTATTTTCACCCGATCATAAGAAGCGGTTGGAGGCGGCAAAAAAGGTTGAAGAGTCAAGTATAGATCCCTCCTTTTTGCCTGTTCTAGATCGTGTCCTGGAAAGAGAATCAGATCCAGAGATTTTACTATTGGTCAAGCTAGCGCGAGCGATGATTGGAGTCAAAAATTCAGATCCAGCCGTACGTTTGGCCGCAGTACAAGATCTCGCGGAGAGTGATAACCGGAACACCAAATTTCAACTCACCGAGATGACCAACCCCGCTAACGAAGCAAATAGCGAAGTGCGGGCTGCAGCTGAAGAGTCGTTAGCCGCGCTTGAGCGACGACTCTTAATAGGCGAGAGTATTACCCGTGTTTTTACCGGCCTGAGTTTGGGCAGTATACTTTTGCTGGCAGCACTTGGACTTGCCATCACTTATGGTGTTATAGGCATTATCAACATGGCTCATGGGGAACTGCTAATGATCGGTGCCTTCGCGACATTTGTAGTGCATGATATATTTCGTGATCATTATCCCGAGTATTTTGATTGGTATATAGTTGTAGCCATTCCGGTAGCGTTTTTCACTACGGCCACAGTTGGAGTCATTATGGAACGTACGGTTATTCGTTGGATGTATGGTCGACCGCTTGAAACGCTGCTTGCTACCTGGGGTATTTCGCTGATTCTGATTCAAACAGTGCGCGCTACCTTTGGTACATTTAATCAGGAAATTGCTAATCCGAGCTGGTTATCGGGAAGCGTAGAACTGATGAGTAATGTAGACGTGCCATGGAATCGCATTGTAATCATTGGATTTGCAGTATTAGTACTTGCTCTGATGTGGGTGCTACTCAATCGAACGCGGCTAGGATTATTTGTGCGTGCCGTAACGCAAAATCGTGCTATGGCTGGTTGTATGGGTGTACCTACAGCACGCATAGATACGGTGGCGTTCGGCCTTGGCGCCTCGATCGCAGGCTTAGGTGGCGTTGCTCTATCGCAAGTTTCCAACGTGGGCCCGGAAATGGGCCAAAGTTATATCGTCGATTGTTTTATGACAGTGGTGCTAGGTGGCGTGGGTCAACTCGCAGGTACAGTGTGGGCGGCAATGGGTATAGGCATAGTCACAAAATTGGTCGAGGGTGGATTAGGCGCGGTAATTGCCAAGATTGTGGTGTTGGTCATCATCATTGCGGTTATTCAGAGGCGGCCACAGGGGATCTTCGCTCCTAAAGGTAGGGTTGCTGACCAATAAAATTATGTCTACTGCGCGTACTCCATTTGTGGTTCGTTTTTTCTCAGCTACTGGTCGTAAGGGCTGGGTGGCGCTGATCCTGTTTACACTTTTAACAGTTGTACTAGTGCCCGCATCTCACCTCATGTTAGCCGAGAGCCATGCACTGCATGTGCCTACTTTTTACATTACACTGCTTGGTAAGATTATGTGTTACGCCGTTGTTGCTGTGGCGATGGATTTAATCTGGGGCTATACCGGCATACTTTCTCTAACGCAGGGTCTGTTTTTTGCGCTGGGCGGCTATGCTTTTGGCATGTACTTGATGCGCAGTATCGGTCTTGATGGCGTGTATCAATCACATTTGGCAGACTACATGGTATTTCTCGATTGGAAAGAATATCCCTGGTATTGGAGATTTACTGAGCATTTTCTCTATTGCATGATGCTGGTAGTTGTCGCACCAGGACTCTTAGCTTTTGTATTCGGTTACTTCGTTTTTAAATCACGCGTCAAGGGTGTTTATTTTGCTATCATTTCCCAAGCGATGCTGTATGCATTCTTGCTGTTGTTTTTCATGAACAATACTGGCTTTGGTGGCAACAATGGTTTTACCGATTTCAAGCGTATCCTGGGATATGACATTTTTCATCCAGTAATGCGAGTGACGCTGTTCGCGATGAGCGCAGGTATGCTTATGTTTTCACTCTTGTTGGGGCGTTATTTAGTTTCATCGAAATTTGGTCGCATACTAACCGCGATCCGTGATGCCGAGATGCGCGTCATGTTCTTAGGCTACAATCCATTGTGGTATAAACTTTTTATCTGGGTGCTCGCAGCTATAATATGTGGCATGGCGGGTGCGCTCTATGTGCCGCAAGTTGGCATCATCAATCCTAGTGAGATGGCGACAGCTAATTCCATTGAGATTGCAATTTGGACCTCAATTGGTGGTCGTGGCACCCTGGTCGGTCCGGCGATAGGTGCGATCGTAGTCAATTTGTCCAAGAGCTGGTTCACAGTGGCTTTCCCCGAATATTGGTTGTACTTCCTCGGATTAATGTTTGTGTTGGTTACCATGTTTTTCCCCCAAGGCATAGTAGGTATCTACCAACGCCTGCGAGCACGGGTCACACGATGAGTGACGCAGCAACATTAGATACAGGCCATGTGCAAAAGGGAGGCCTGTCTGATACGGCACCAAGCAACACCATTTTGCAATTGTCAGGCATCACAGTAACATTTGATGGCTTCAAGGCTCTCGATGATCTTAGCCTGACTTTCGAGCGCAATGAGTTGCGCTGCATCATTGGCCCTAATGGTGCGGGTAAAACTACGATGATGGATGCTATTACCGGAAAAACACGGGTGGATGAGGGCACCATGATCTTTAACCAAACAATCGATCTATCGAAATTATCAGAGTCAGAAATTGCCCTCGCCGGTATTGGCCGAAAATTTCAAAAACCTACTATATTTGAAAGTCACACCGTGTTTGAAAATCTTGAGCTTGCAATGAAAACTGACAAGCGAGTTCGTTTCAGTTTGTTTGCTGTAGTCGATGACGTTACACGTGATCGTATTGCGGATAGATTGAAACTAATAAATCTTAACGAGCATGCAGATCAGCTTGCCGGGCGTTTGTCTCATGGTCAGAAACAATGGTTGGAAATTGGCATGTTACTGATGCAAGATCCGCTACTATTGTTGTTAGATGAACCTGTAGCAGGCATGACTGATGATGAGACTGAGCGTACCGG
>JAZGCR010000189.1:0-2527 GCA_036477105.1 Nitrosomonadaceae bacterium
GTGATATGAATTTACACATGTTCAAGGTGGTTGATCAATTAAGCGGCAGAATGATGGGTTTACGTGCAGACATAACACCTCAGGCTGCGCGGATTGATGCTCACTTGCTGAATTGCAATGGTATTACCCGTTTATGCTATGCAGGCAGTGTGCTGCACACTGTGCCGTCAGGATTGACTAGCACTCGCGAACCGCTGCAGATTGGTGCAGAAATTTTTGGCCATGCCGGACTGGAAAGTGATCTAGAAATCCAGCGGCTCATGTTGCAAGGTCTAGCAATTTCCGGAATAGATAAAATCCATCTTGACCTTGGCCATGTTGCCGTATTTCGTGGCCTTGTTAAAGGTGCTGGGATTCCAACTGATTTGGAAGCGGAATTGTTTAGTGCGCTACAAGCTAAGGATGTCTCCGGATTAAAGGAACTCTGCGCGGGACTCGATAAATGTATAGACAAAAATGCGCGACAGGCCTTGATGTTGTTACCGAAACTATATGGCGACAAAAAGGTCTTGGCGCAAGCACGCAAATTTCTACCTGATTACCCAGAAATCAAGAAAGCACTAGATGAATTAGAAATAGTAGCAGCGGAATTGAAGTTGATGGTGGATTCGCTTGCATTCGATCTGGCCGACTTACGTGGCTACCATTACCATAGCGGTATGGTATTCGCAGCTTATGCCGATGGCTACCCCAACGCAGTTGCACTAGGCGGACGTTATGATGAAATCGGCAAGGCATTTGGAAGAGCTCGTCCAGCAACCGGATTTAGCATGGATTTACGTGAGTTATCGAGACTGATAAAAACCCCCGATCCCTGTCCCAAGGGAATCCTAGCGCCATATAGAAAAAACGACAAAGGTCTTGAGAAAAGAATTGAGCAGCTTCGCATTAAGAACCAGATAGTGGTAGTGGAATTGCCAAGACATGGGGGTGGCAGAGATACATTTAACTGCGACAGAAAACTAGTACTACAAAATAAGGTATGGAAAGTTGTTGATATCTAATTTTATGCTCATAAACAGTCAACTCCAGAATTACTTACCAGTACAATATTTGTTTTCTCTGCAAGCTCTAGGATTTTTGATGGAATATTTCTTAATGTTTATGCAACATGATTAAAAACGTGGTTGTCGTTGGCGCCCAGTGGGGTGACGAAGGGAAAGGCAAGATTGTGGATTGGCTGACAGATCACGCCCAGGGAGTGGTGCGTTTCCAGGGTGGGCATAACGCTGGGCACACGCTAGTCATCGGTGGCAAAAAAACCATTTTGCATTTGATACCTTCTGGAATTTTGCACCACAACATAGCTTGTTATATTGGCAACGGCGTGGTGGTATCCCCGCAAGCATTGCTTGAAGAAGTCGACATGTTGGAGCAGGCTGGAGTTGACGTGCAGGGACGGCTACACATCAGCAAAGCCTGCCCGCTCATTTTGCCCTGCCACAGCGCGATTGATAATGCTCGAGAAACAGCAATGGGTGCAGACAAGATCGGTACCACTGGACGAGGCATTGGCCCCGCCTATGAGGACAAGGTCGCACGGCGGGCAGTGCGCATACAAGATCTTTTCCACCGTGACTACTTTGCTGCCAAACTTGGTAAAATTCTTGATTATCACAATTTCGTACTGAAAAACTATTTTCGTGCGCCAATTGTAGATTTTCAGAAAACCATGGATGACACCCTGTCTCTGGCTGAACGCATTAAACCAATGGTAGCGGATGTCTCACAACTTTTATTTGAAGCCAACAAAGTAGGTAACAACCTGTTGTTTGAGGGAGCACAAGGGGCGATGCTTGACATAGATCACGGCACCTATCCGTATGTTACCTCTAGTAATTGTGTTGCAAGTGAAGCGGCAACAGGCAGTGGTGTCGGTCCACAAATGTTGCATTATGTGTTGGGCATCACTAAAGCCTACTCCACACGGGTTGGTGCAGGGCCCTTTCCCACAGAACTAGATGATGACGTTGGCAAACATCTGGCTAAACGCGGAAACGAATTTGGTGCGACTACGGGTCGTCCACGTCGTTGCGGCTGGTTCGACGCGGTAGCTATGAAACGCTCGATCCAGATCAGCGGTATATCGGGGCTGTGCGTCACTAAACTTGACGTGCTGGATGGTGTCGAAACTCTAAGGCTAGGCGTAGGCTACAAATTGAGAAAAGATGGAAAAGAAGAAGAACTAGGTAGTATCCTGCCAATAGGCGCAGATGAACTGGCCTGCTGCAAGCCCATCTATGAGGAAATGCCAGGATGGATGGATAGTACCGTAGGAATTAAAAATTTTGAGCAATTGCCTAAGGCGGCACAAAATTATCTGAAGAGAATGGAAACAGTGTGTGAAGTTCCGGTGGACATGATCTCAACCGGACCAAGTAGAGAAGAAACTATCGTACTACGACACCCATTTGACTAATTTTGTGTGTTTTTTATTTTTAAACCTGAACTCTTCAAACAATAGCCTAATTCCCTCTTCCACTCACGTTAACATATGAACCAGTGGATGCTCAACTCATACATTTGC
>JAZGCR010000019.1:0-3546 GCA_036477105.1 Nitrosomonadaceae bacterium
AACTCTATCTGGCTGAGCTGGCAGGAAGCTGGCAGCAAGAACACGACAATTTCTCTTTTATTCCGGTGTTATCCGAAGCGTTACCGACAGACGCTTGGCAAGGAAGAACCGGGTTGGTGCATCAGTCTGTGATGCAGGATTTCGACAGTCTTTCCGGATATCAAGTGTATGCCTGTGGAGCGCCAGTAATGGTGGAGGCGGCCCGCAAAGATTTTATCAGTTTACGCGGCCTACCAGAAGATGAATTCTTTTCCGACGCATTTACTGCTTCGTCGAGCGAGTCAAAATTGTAGGTGGCTATATCTTTTTTTCCATTTCTGCGTCTCTCCTGCGGTGACTCTGAATAAGGGGTGCGGCTTTGGAGTCTTCACGTTTTGCCATTTAATCCATAGCGAATGATTGCGATTGGCAAGTTTCTTGCTAAGGTGCTTCCACTCGTACATCAACTGGCCGTCAGACTCTTTCATTTGATTGTACATGCAAGCAGATAATCATTTTTGTTTTGTCAATGCAGTAACCGCGTCGGTTTGCCTCAGCATGTATAGCATGTAGGTAATCAGAAATGCATCCAAGCGCATTGGAGTGAGCTTGGAAGCGGTACAGCTGGGTATGGTGACGATAACCTTTAGTTTTACCCCTCAACACATTTTGTGCCAGCAACACTTCGCGTTAAAGCGAGACTAATCCTTGTTGATCAAGATTTTCAGGATTTAGTGTCCAGAGTCCTATAACTTAATTTCCCTTATCCTGGACGTTGCAATGCTAGTTCTAGTCCTTTTCTATAGTGATCCCTTGCTAGTTCGGGTTTGCCAATTTTCTCGTTTAGCTGTGCCAATATGAGATGGGCTTCGTGATTAGGTTCCACCGAAATACTGGTTTCCAGATAGTTTTGTGCTTTGCCCCATAGCTCGCATTGGACACAAAGTTTTCCAAGAGTTAACAATAGACTAGTGTCGTTCGGGTAGAATTTAAGCCACCATGTTTCAGCATATTCAATTTGCCTAATTACATTGCCCTCCAAGCAATCCGCATAGATTCTGACCAATTTGGAATCCCATTGTTTATCCAAACTTTGCTCAATGATCTGGTGGGCTGTCACACAATCGCCAAGTGCAATGTGTGCCTGTGCGGCAAAAGAAGCTAGCTTACTGTTTTCCTTCTCTGCTGAGGGCATACTCTTCCAGTATTTATGAAGCGATTGTGTACTCCATGCTTTGTTTTTAAAGTTTTCCAAGTGGGCCTGACACCGTAATTCCTCGGCTAGCGTTTTGTCAAAGACGCTTTGTTTTGTCAGTTGGTCAACGAGGTCTAGTACTTGGTCCCAATTGTTGGATTGCTGCTGTGCTTTTAATTCTAACCGCAGTGCCGCAGTATGCTGATGTTTCTCCGTGGTACGTAAGGTGTGTAAAACTTTTAGTGCTTCTTCGTAATGGTGTTCATCCAGTAACAACTCAGCTTTTGTTACGATCCGCAGTACCATTTCTTCGGGAGCATTATTTTCTAACATGTCAATAAATTCATCACGCTGCGAATATTTTGTCAGTTCGTGGGCGGAACGGGCTGCGATGACAGTATTAATTGCGATAGCTGCGGAAGATTCTTTAAATTTCAGTGCTGTAGCTGCAGCTTTCTCGGCCTTAGCATAACGTCCCTCTAAGAATGCCTTTATCCCATTAAGCATCGCCACATGCGCTGCCTCGTGACGTCGCTGCATTCGGAATTTACGTACCTCCGTTGGTAATCGCAGAGTGATACTTGCTAGCCTTACTGCAAAATAGCCAATAAAAAATAGTGCAACTAGCAATACTACTAACATATTGAGCGAAAGCTCAATGCGGTATGGTTGCGCTACCAACAGCACGTATCCATTATTATGTTTAGCCGCGAGCGCCATCACAGCCGCGGCTGTACACAACGCCAGTAGCCAGAGAACCAGCTTCATCTATTTCTCCTGGATGCGCGCAAGACGGTAATTATGCACCACATCATAGCTTGCAGAGATATTGGGTAACTCGATGCCAATTTTGCTATCGTGCAATTGACGTAATATTTCGAGCATACTAGTAGCAGGCGCCGATTTATTATCGTAATACTGGTTGATCCAATCTATAGAAATTTTGAGATTAGCTTTGAAGCTTACCGCATCGCGAGCAAGCAAAGCATGATGTGCTGACAATAGACGCAATTTAAGATTCTCGCGCAGAAAATATGACTGTGATGGGGATAATAGCGGTATATTCCGCTCGTCCATATTCTGAATACGTACCAGTTGCTTTATGTCGTTCCAAACTTCTTGTAAGAGTTTTGGCCACACTCCTTCTGATTCCCAAGTTACGGGTGGAACAGCATTGGTTTTTGACGGACGGATTTCCATTGCTAGTGGTAATTTCTCTACTGTTTCAGCAAGACTTTCAAGGCGTAAGCTAATTCCCATAGTATCCACATTTGGCACAGCTTTCAGCAGATCCATATCTTTTGCTAGGACCTTGCGTAGAGGGGATAGTTGTGGGCGGTTAATGCGTTGCAATCGAACATCGGCTTCTTGCATTGCGATTAGAGCAGACTTTACGTTGTTTGCCAGTTGTAGTTGCTGGTTTGCTATAAGTAACAATTGCTCCACCTCTTCCATCGTCACTTCATCATAATTTGGTGCAAGATCTTGGTACAGCCTTTCTAGTGCCACCTGTCGACTTATCGATTCAGTTAGATTAGTTTCAAGCAGCTTAAACCTGGTTTCTGTCTCTTCACGTTTTTCTCGTGCTCTGGTAGAAATATTGCGTAACTCTTTATTGGAAGCATCCATTTCTACCATGCGACTTTCAAATTCTTGTTGTAAGTTTTCTATTTGGATGCGAGCTTCATACCACTGCCATGCTGCAATGACGGCAGCGACCATAGCCACAATTAGCAGTGGATTAATGCGGCTACGCAGACCTTGTGGCTTGTCAGTAACATCAGGTTGAATTTCTGCACTCATAGTTTCTTTAAAGGGTAACTCCAAGTTCCGTTACTATCGCAAAATAATCTACATGCATTGTAAAACTTTCATATTCAGCAGCTAAAATATCTTTGGATTACGATTCGTTGTACGAATCTCTGTAGCAATATAGTTTCCTTGGTGCACAAACCAAATAACTAGAATGTTATTCTTGCGTAGCTATTTGATTGGGACAATCACCCGTTTAGCCGTTTGTAAATTCCAGTGCCGCCAGAATTTCGTTTGCGCCTTGTGCTTTTAAATTTCGTGCCAAGTGTACGCCCATAATTGCGCC
This sequence comes from Nitrosomonadaceae bacterium, assembly GCA_036477105.1. Lineage (GTDB taxonomy): Bacteria > Pseudomonadota > Gammaproteobacteria > Burkholderiales > Nitrosomonadaceae > BJGV01. Next base: position 3,273 of record JAZGCR010000019.1, read on the forward strand.
TGTTTCTGGTTTGCCACTCAATTGATCACTTACCATACGCGATCCGTCAGGGCTGGCGACGAATCCGCGCAGATGCAATTTTTTTCCTGTGATTTCTGCAAAGCCACCGAGTGGTACCTGACAACTCCCCCCCAGTTCACGGCTCATAGCACGTTCTGCTTCTACACACTGAGCAGTTTCAATATGATGTAGTGGTTGCATGAGTTTTACTAAATCAGATTTATCGGAAAGACATTCTATTCCCAGTGCTCCCTGCCCAACCGCCGGAAGGCTT
>JAZGCR010000190.1:0-4368 GCA_036477105.1 Nitrosomonadaceae bacterium
ATAGCCACAGTGCTACCGTTAGGAGTCTAGCCATACATCAAGTTCATTGTCGAGATAAGCATTAATTGGTAAGTCGTCAGTGAGCAGCAGTATGTCGATTTCCTCATTTTCGTCTCCATACTGGAGGGTTTGCCAGTAGGAGAAACTTGCCAAAACAAGTAGTAGGGCAACCAGTGATAGTAGGTTTTTAGTATTAAAGTTCCGGAAGTATCCCTCACGGACGGCGGCGCCGTCATCAGCGGGTACTAACGTTTCTTCGACCACGAGTCGATTTTCAAGGGAGGCTCTGCGCGCCGATTGTAGGCGATTCAATGTATTCTGCTCGATATCGTCCAGACCGCGGTCTAACAGTTGTGCGATTTTTCTTCCTAGTTCAGGTTCGTTCATAGTTCTATTCCATTTTTCCTGAGTATAGCAGCAAGAGTATGGGATGCGCGAGAGCAGTGAGTCTTAACACTACCTTCCGAACATCCCATTACGGCTGCGGTTTCTGTGACATCCATCTCCTCCCAGTAACGTAATAGAAAAGCTTCACGTTGACGTGTAGGCAGAGTTGTTATTGCTTTTTCAATAGTATCAATAAGTTGCGATTGTTCCAGTTGCTCATATGGGTCACTGCTGAAATTTGATTCTTTCTTTACTGGCAGAGTTTCCAGCAGATCGTAATCTTCACCCTCATTTTCCTGATCTTTAGGAGTAAAAGATGAAAACAGTGTTGTCCATAACGAGCTGGTCTTCTGCCGCCGGTAGTAATCGTGAGTGGTATTCTGCAGAATGCGTTGGAAGAGAGGAGGAAGTTCTTCCAACGGTTTGGCAGCGTAATTCTCTGCAAGTTTCATCATAGAATCCTGGACGATATCCAGCGCTACATGTTCGTCACGCACCGCAAATAGCACCTTTTTATAGGCACGTCGCTCGGTTTTGATCAAAAAGTTGGATAATTCCTCTTGGGTAGCCAGACGATTTGCCTATAGTTGGTGGAAACAATTTGATCTTTACAATTAATAATAGCAAATTCCTTCAGTATGCTGGGACAGTTTATAGCAGAATTGGTAAGGGGTCACAGTCTGGTGAGAATTTATATATAGAGAAACCGGCAAATTTTAAGTACTGCACGTTTGTATACTCGCTAAAGTTCTTTGATCTAAAAACTCAGTGCTAATCAGGTCACACACGTAAATACTTGATATAGTTACATGAACTATAGTTTCTTGAATTCTCGTGGATACTTAAATACCAGTCGTTTCTGCTATTCGCGTGATTTTGACTACGCAGTCCTTATCAAGTTAGAAGATTTATTACTGATTGCTATTATTCCGCAATAATTTGCTGAATCATGAAGTAACCTTCGTTTACTTAATCCGTTGTTACTTAATCAGTTTGCCTAGATAGGCTATCTAAAGAGCTATCAAAGGGGAGGGGAATTTGCTATTTCTTCTTGCATTCTATATGTGAGCGTATAAATTAAGTGGTAAAATTCTGTAAATACTATACGAATCATTCTTAATTAGATTTACAATTAACAAATATGGTTAGTATAATCGAAATCAAGGTACACCAATTTAGTCGTGAGAGAATTAGTTCGATGATGATTGAATGCACAAATTTACAGTTATTTGTAGTTGGTAAACTTAGATTGCTATTCGAACGGTGCTGAATATATGCTTGCAAAGCTCAACCCTGTCTTTTTACCGGGTCTCCTGTTTGTTCTTGCGATCCACGGCGCGTTATTTTACGTCTTATGGAATCAACGATTAATTCCTCCGCCTGAGCAGATTGCGAAGATTTTTGTAAATTTCATTACTCAGTCCAAAGTGGAAGAAGTGAGTAGACTTGATTTGCCCTTACTTCCATCTAAGCCAAAGCTAAAGCCAAAGCCAAAGCCAAAGCCCAAATTAGTAGAGAAGCAGCAACTGCAGCAACTTGTTCCCGAAGCGCCAGTGTTATCTGAGACTGAGGTGATTGCACCTTCACCTCCACCGGTCGCAGTGGTACAAGCACCAGTCCCTGAGTCAGCACTAGTGTCGTCGGTGCCGACTGGGCCTATTAATCTGTCTACAGAGTTGTCTGTTACATGCCCCGAATTGACCCCACCATCTTATCCGCCACTTTCACGTCGACTTGGTGAAGAAGGTAAGTTGGTGCTACGAGTAGAATTGGACGAGGGTGGTTACGTGAGCACTGCAAGAGTAGTTGAGAGTAGTAGTTACCAACGCCTTGATGAGGCAGCTTTAGCTATAGTAAAAACATGGCGCTGCAATCCATCTCTGCGTAACGGGCAGCCAGTGCGGGCTGTTGCGCTACAACCTTTTAATTTCGTACTACAAGGATACTAATATCATGGAACAAGGGCTTGGATTTGCCCATTTTCTTACCCAAGTCGATGGAGTTGGCATCAGCGTACTTGTGTTGTTGCTCATTCTCTCGGTAGCGAGTTGGTATCTTATTCTTACCAAGAGTATCGCTAATTTTCTAGAAGGGAGACGTGCGGAGGTTTTTCTCAAGCGCTTCTGGAGCGCTGATTCATTGCAGAAGGTAGACTCTACTTTAAATGGTGGTTCAACTAATAATGCCTTTGCTCAACTTGCACGGTTTGCACTGGATGCTGCTGTTGATTCAGAAAAGCATGGTTTACAGAAACTTGCCGCAGCAGGCGGTGCAAGCGAATTTATAACTCGCGTGTTGCGCAATGGTATCGACCAAGAGGCTACTCGTGTAGAAAACGGGCTCACGGTAATGGCTTCAGCTGGTTCTGCAGCTCCATATATCGGTTTGTTTGGTACTGTGTGGGCCATCTATCACGCACTGGTACAAATTGGCCTTTCCGGCCAGGGTACGTTAGATAAAGTGGCCGGTCCAGTGGGTGAGGCCCTTATCATGACAGCACTGGGATTAGCCGTAGCGATTCCAGCAGTTTTGGCATACAACGCATTCGTACGCCGTAATCGTATATGGCTGGCACGCTTGGATGCTTTTGCTCATGATCTTTTTGCGCTAATCTCTGTTGGCGCTAAGACCAATAGTTCAGCAGGGGAAGTGCGACCGCTACGTGTAGTACCCCCCGTTGAAGGGAGGAAGTGATGGCATTTGGCAGTATGGATAGTAGTGGGCGTCAGAGGCCAATGGCTGAGATTAATGTGGTACCGATGGTGGATGTAATGTTGGTGTTGTTGGTGATCTTCATCATTACTGCACCGTTGCTTACACATTCAGTCAAGGTGGACTTGCCTAAAGCATCAAGCAGTCCAAATATCACGAAACCAGAGCATATTGAGCTCGGCATTCGAGATGACGCAAGTCTCTACTGGAATGGTGAGCCGGTTGCACTGATACAGCTAACATCACGCTTTTCTGAGAAGATAAAGCAGGACCCAAAGACAGAGTTGCATATACGCGCCGACAGACATGTCCTTTATCAGCGTGTGGCACAGGTGATGTCGATTGCTGCAAAATCTGGGCTAATACGCATCGGGTTCGTCACAGATCCATCACAAAAGTAACATCTCTAAAGCATGCTTGGGGTCGAGATTATGATCGCTATACGTTTATAATTTATATGCAGCAGCTGTAATTTTTAGCAGTAACTAAGATACCTAAATACAGAATGAGTACCATAGGTTTTCACCAGATATGCTACACAAGTTGAAAGTACTAGGGAGTTGTACATTGCGTTGTAGCAGAGTTGATGTTGTACGCAATTAAACTAGATAGTGGTGGAAAATTGCTAATTGTGTTAATTCGCCAGAAGCAAGATAGAATATTTCTACCAGGTCATATTAATACTTGTTTTAGCCATTTGCTGATATCGGCAATTTCTTCAATACAAACTGAATGTGCCATCTGATACACGTTCCATTCCACACAATAGCCTGATTCAAGCAATTGTTGTCTTGATAATGTCGCTAGCGTCAGTGGTATGACTGGGTCATTACGACCATGTGCCATAAAAATAGGGGTGGATGAATTGGCTTGATGAGCTTCCGTCGCAAGCGTTTGTGCCAGTGGTAAATAACACGACAGTGCCATGATGCCAGCGAGTTTTTCCGGATAGCGTAGGCCGGTCTGAAGTGCCATCACACCCCCTTGAGAAAAGCCCGCAAGCACGATATTTTCTGGCCTAATACCGTTCTGCTTTTCCTGGCTGATCAATGTTTCTATTGCAAATTGTGAGGCACGTAAGCCGACTACATCTTCGTGGCTACTCAAGCTTTGATTAGATATGTTATACCACGCACGCATCACAGATCCGCCATTAATAGTTACTGATCGCATCGGTGCATGGGGAAACACAAAACGAGTATGGATACTAGATTGCAGATCAAGTTCGCGGGCGATGGGAACAAAATCGTTTCCGTCTGCACCAAGACC
>JAZGCR010000191.1:0-3912 GCA_036477105.1 Nitrosomonadaceae bacterium
GCATCGGCAGAGGGTGGCGGTTTATCCATGGGATAGCCATCAAGGCTTTTTTTACCTTCACATGCGGTAAGAGAGAATATTAATAGGGTAAAAGCGATGAATGAATATTTCATTATACAAATTTCAATAAAAATCCTTGATTATCTGCAATATAGCAGAGGCACCGTGACTACTCAAATATTAGGGGTTAGTTGGTTTGGCCCATTGATTCATAAGCACATAACTCTTTAGATAAAAAAAACCGCCCCGAAGGACGGTCTTATTAGTACCATTTTCCAACTATTTCTTAAATGGGTAGGCTGAAGTGGGCTAGTTTCTAACTTGAGAGGGAGTTACCCTCAATATCAGAGCCCGAATTAAGGGAGAGCCAGTGTGTGTCCGGTCAGGTGTCACTCGGCAGGGGTTGCATGCCGATCTGCAGGATCCTCAGCAGTACCCTCATCTGGACCAGGGGGAGCGCTGTCACGTTTATCCCAAAGACTAGGAGGGTATTGTCCGGGCTTTCCTTCCCCGACATCCTTTGTTCTAAACAGGTCACAGGCGGACAGTGATAGTGTTATTACGGCAGCGAGGAGCAAGTATCTCATTTTTTAATCTCCCATGTGGTTTATGACGAGTAACAATTTATAGGTTAATAACAAAGTTACAAAACGAAAGCACTTAGGCCATTCAAATAAATATAAGTCCAAATCCGGAAAGACAATTACATTAATATCAGAATTCCGAAATATTGTCTAGTCAAGTATGGTATTTGTCTAGCGTAGCATGCAACGCTATGCAAAGTTAATATGTTCTGGATCAGACTGCAAGTCAATATGGGAATTATGGAAGATGCCGGCAATCACTGTAAGATTTTGTAAATATTGTTATTTTCAGGAGGATACGCATACAAAGACCAATGCCGGTTTTCTATGATTTGTAAATAAATATCATCTTAGGAGCCAAGGTGGGGCTCGAATACGAAGCCCTTGGAACGGCCATTGACTATCGGAATCTCTAACCGAGAACAGAGGATAAAACCAAGCTTGAGTAGCAAGGTTCAGGGTATAGGCTGAAGGTAATTGACATTCTGAGTCTTCCAAGTAAATTGTTTCATTGGCGCCTTGGTAAAATGGGATATGTGCTTATGTGTCGTTTCAACAACCAAAATTAATGAAGCCATGGCGAGTAGTAATCCCTTGAAATTGGGTTGGGACCTACGCATCCTAAATAGTTTTTGTGCCAGAATTTGTAGAAGAGATTATGAGAGGAAGGTTCTTCCACGTGTTCCGTTTACATAGTGGCTGATAAGCACAGAACACTACGCAAAAAAGCCGTAGATTCTTTTTGGAAATGAGTTAGAATTCGCCTAAAGTTATTGGTTGGTATAACGATCATTATTTTTATTGACACTAACAGATTTGTTTAGAGGATTAGAATGTTACAAGCTGGACAGACTGCGCCAGATTTAGATTTGCCTGATGCCGACATGGAGATGGTTAGTTTATCCAGCTTTAGGAACAGGAAGAATCTTGTTCTTTATTTTTATTTAAAGGACGATACATTTGGATGCACGGCTCAAGCTTTGGAGCTTAGTGATTTAGAAGATAAGTTTACCAAACTTGATACAGTAGTTTTAGGTGTCAGTCGTGATGATTGTTTGAGTCACGGTTCGTTTCGTGATAAACATGGCATTACTATACGTTTATTATCTGATAGTGAAAGTGAAGCATGCAAGGAATATGACGTTTTACAGGAAAAGAAAGTAAACGGAGAAACAAAGATCTGTGTTTTGCGCTCCACCTTTATTATTGACAAGCAAGGTGTATTGCGGCATGTGCTATATGGTGTGAGCACGCATAACCACGCCGCAAAGATTCTAAGGTTGGTTAAGGGGGTAACCGGAGTTTCGCCAATGCACGATTTTGTTTGACGACGATAGTATTAGTCATTCTTGCAGATTCCACAATTTAATCAAACTAATCTAACAACTCTTTGTTATTTTAGGATAATTTAAATCTTAGTAATAAAAATCAGGCTACTTTCCGCGCATGAACATTTTGTCAAGGTTGGCAAGACTGATCTCAAACCAAGTTGGCCTGCCGTGATTACATTGATCGGAGCGTTCGGTTGCTTCCATCTCACGTAGTAGCGCGTTCATTTCTGGTACGCTCAACATACGATTGGCGCGAACTGTATTATGGCAAGCCATGCTTGAGAGGAGATCGTTACGTTTGCTGGTCAATATCTGGCTAGCATCAAATTCACGTAGCTCACTTAGGACGTCACGCGCTAGTTTTACTACATCTGCATCCTTGAGCATAACTGGAACCGCACGTACAGCTAGTGTGGTGGGAGAGAGAATAGCAATTTCAAATCCCAATTCGCTTAAAATCTCCCTTGTAATTATACAGTCCCGAATCGTACTATGCTGTCCGCTGAAATGATTAGTAAGGAGGCCAGAAGTGGCTTGGATTCCTTTTAAGATCTTTGTTGTCGTTGCTACGAATGTTTATCCATAGCTGTCTTAACAGTGGCGCGGTCGAGGTGCGGAGAGAACATTTCAATGAAATCAAACACATAACTGCGTAAATAACTGTTTTGACTGATGCCAATTCGTGTAGTGCTTGGCTCGAACAGGTGGCTTGCGTCCATGGACCTTAGGTGTTTATCCCGTTTGGGATCAAACGCCATTTGTGCCACGATACCAATACCTAGCCTTAGTTCTACGTAAGTCTTAATTACGTCAGCATCAATAGCTGTAAGTACCACATTTGGAACTAATCCTTTAGCTTCAAATGCATGATTAATTTTTGAGCGGCCAGTGAATGCAAAATCGTAGGTGATGATGGGATATTTTGCGATAGCTTCAAGTGTAAGTTTACTGAGTTTAAGTAGTGGATGTTCAGGTGGAGTGATGATGCAACGGTTCCACTGATAGCACGGCAGCATTACTAGTTCATGAAATAACTCGATGGCTTCAGTGGCAATGGCGATATCTGCCTCCCCCGAGGCGACCAATTCTGATATTTGAGTTGGGTTACCCTGGCGCAGGATTAACCTCACCTTGGGATAGCGAGCGGTAAAGCGCCTAACTGTAGAAGGCAGTACATACCGTGCCTGGGTATGAGTGGTAGCAATAGTTAAAGATCCGCTGTCTTTGTTGGTGAATTCTTGACCTACCCGCTTCAGGTTTTTTGCCTCTCTGAGCATTCTTTCAGCAATTTCAAGTATTGTCTGTCCTGGTGGCGTAATTTTAACCACGCGTTTACCATTGCGTACAAATATATCTACTCCAAGTTCATCTTCCAATAGCTGAATTTGCTTGCTTATCCCTGGTTGCGAGGTATGCAGATTTTTAGCGGCTTTAGACAAATTTAGACCCTGTTTGGCTACCTCGCACAAATAACGTAATTGTTGTAATTTCATGGCTTTCATTCTCATTCAGTAAATAATTAATAATTATAACAGTCTAATTTAATATTATTTCATAATATATGTATTTATTGCTAGTATTCCGCATTCAAAATACAGGATAAACAGTATGGAATGGGGGTACACCTTATCTGGCCTATTAGTCGGATTTATTGTCGGACTCACTGGTGTAGGTGGGGGTTCTCTGATGACGCCGCTATTAATACTGGGGTTTGGTATTTCCCCAGCTACTGCCGTAGGCACTGACTTGCTGTATGCCGCGTTCACAAAAGCTGGTGGAGTCTGGGTGCACGGTCGCCGTGGTACGGTAGACTGGAAACTGGTAGGGCAACTGGCAATAGGTAGCCTACCTGCTGCATTGATTACTGTGCTGGGGTTGAATATGCTAGGGGTAGAAAGTCAAATTTTTTCGGGCTTGATTACTAGCACGCTAGGAGTTGCGTTGATCCTGACTGCGCTGGCTTTACTGTTTCGCCAGCAATTAGCACATTTGGGGCG
>JAZGCR010000192.1:0-4687 GCA_036477105.1 Nitrosomonadaceae bacterium
AAGGCTGTAGCACAAAATCTATTAGATGATAGGGATCAAATACAGTCAATAACCCGCCCTAGAATTAAGGGTATGCCTGCTTGGTCAGGAGCAGACTGTTTATTACGAGAGGTAATATGAGTTAACATGGTTTGCAAAGGAGCCACTTACACAAGTAAATGCTATGTACCTTAGTAAAGCTATCATTATCGTGTGTTTCGTGCTTTTCTATCTGCCTGCATACGCAACTACTACCATTCCCAACATTCCCGGGATTAGCGGTATCGCACGAATGTCATCAAATAAGTATTTGATCGTCCATGACGCGAAATTCTATGAGCAAGATAAACCTCGTATTGGCTTGCTCAACATAAAATCTGCTAGTGGGCGCATTGAATATAAACAGTTGGATTTTCCAGCCGCAGCATCAGCCCCATCGAACGATCTCGAAGGAGTGTGTCGGGTGCCCAACAAATCTAACGAATTTTTGCTTGCCGAGAGCGGCTATTGGAAAGAAGAGAAAGAAGTGTACGGCGGCCGTATTTTTCATATTCGCGTAACCGAGCAGCGTGTGGTTTTGGTGCGCGAATTTGAACTACCGCTTCTGCTATACAACGGCAAAGGACTCGACGACGGCGATAATTTTGAAGGTATCGCTTGTATTGCACTCAATTCAGCCGACATACTCATTCTTCTGGGCGAACGAGGAGGATCAGAAGCGTATCCGAAGGGGATACTGCGATGGGGAACGTACAACCTTGGGACTGGGCAACAACCGGCATGGAGTAAACAGTCTCTGGAGGTAACTGCACCAAACCCATGGGGAGCTTCGAGGATTCGATCGATCACAGGATTGGCGATCGACAGTAAGGGTTGGCTTTGGGGTTCGGCGGCCGTTGATCCCGACAACGACGGACCATTCCGTTCAGTGGTGTATTTAATCGGCCACGTGGATGTCAATCAAAATATACCCGTTCTTCTACATAATTCAGACACTCATTGGATCGTCGATGGTTTCAAGGTCGAAGGCGTAGCGGAAGGAGAAGATGGATTGCCATTGAGCATAGGCACCGAAGACGAGAATTTCGGCGGGGTCTGGCGACCTCTGCCTGAGCTTAACTCAGTACCCAATTAAACCCTTAGAGTTAAACCAGCTGAGGGACATTACGCGTATATATGAACGTCTGCTTTCGGCACAAAGCAGACGTTCAATTTTTTCAAATGGCGGCGGGAATCACATTACAGCCTGTAACCCTTATCACAGGCTGATCTAGATTTTATTCATTTTCAAGATACCAACAAATTTACCAACAAATTCATTGAATTCTATTGGACTGCTATAGACGCAACTGTCCGCTTTTGGCATAAATTTGACACATTAATTTTTATGATTATTAGAAAGAATTGTCTCAGCATTATTAGATGTACTTCACCATCTGGTTGCAAAAGTGGCAACTTACAGATGAAATCGTTACATTAGCCGAGCTTGCCGCTTGTCTACAAGCGCGTAAGATAAATCAGATAATCGAAAAAATTCAGTTCTTGATTCATTTTTTGTGACGCTCGCCCAAAGAATACTTAATTTTTTATGGGTATATCATTTTTATTTAATGGGTAAAGCAAGAAAGGTTCCGCCATTTTGCTTTGTAAGTTCCCGCATCAGAATAGCAAATCGGCCCGTTGTGGCTTGTGAGCGAAAACCAACGGCGTGAATCTTGGCTAAGCGTTGTCCATTTTTTTGATTCGTGTTCATTTTTGTGATGTTGGCGATGTCATTATCATAAGAAGCGCCGGTATAATCGTCACCAAAAACATAAATAGCAATCGACTGACCTGGTTTTTTATATTGTTTCAGCGCGGTCATTATTCCTTCTACAGGACTGCTGTTAGACGCACTCCGCCATACATTAAATAACCTCATCACACTTTTGCGTCGAAAAGGCGCATCGGGAATCCAGCGACCACTATAGCCTGAAATAATGGCTTTACCTTGGTCGTCTAATATCTGAAAACCTTTTACTTGAGGATGAATCGTCAAAACATTAATGATCTCTTGTGAGACACGGTTCCAGATAGACTGCATACTGCCTGATGTATCAATCACAAAAATGACATAATCGCTGTCCACTGGAATGCCCCCTACTTCCTCATCACGAACGGTATTGCTGGTCGATGATGCAATAGACACCGTCTCCAGGGTTGATTGAACCAGTGCGAGTCCATCGAGATCACCTGCCAGTTCTTTTTCTTCACGTTCTTTTTTACTCAGATCTTCTGAAAAGGTTTGAGCTGCCCGACCTAAGTTTCCTTTTTCCACTAGCTGGATATCATTCATTTTCTTTTGCTGATCAATTTTTTGTGCCAGGTTATCTACTTGACTCTTTAGCGTCATGACTTGCTCGAGTAGGCTCTCGACCTGGTCTGCACTTGATTGTGGTGTACCTCTATCAGGATTAGAAATCAACACCAACAAGACTACAGCGCCAAAACTACAGGAGATGACGTCCAGGAAAGAAATATTAAATATGTCAAAATCTTTTTTTTTGATTTTCATGGCCAATTCAGCGCGGGGCTAATGACTAATCCACCTGTACTACCTGCCCAGACCCAATATTCATTGGCCGCATCAGGATCTCCTTCAATAGGTAGCAAAATGACATTGACCTTCACACCACGAAGATTACTGTCGCGAATAGTCTGCCGGAATAGCCTTACCCGACATTCACCTGAAATTGTTCTGGAATTTCCAAGTAAAGAACTGCATCCAGAAAAAGGATTAAGACGCGCGTAATCCGATTCGCCGGCAGTAGGCAAGCCATCAGTAATGACATAAAGATCAGTGGCGTTAAGCTTGGATACGGCTTGTAATCCTTTTTGCAGATTCGTCGCACCCGTAGGGACAATGGTATCCAACCCTTGATACAGCGCCTTAAGCGTAGCAGGATTGTTTGCAGTCACCCACTTTGCTTGACCCAGTGATTGCGTGGAATCATTAAAAGAGATCACACTCAATTGGCTCACCTTAGGAACACGGGTAAGCAGCCAACGTACTATCTTTTTCGTTCGAAGCCATTTAGGGCCTTGTTTCTTGTCTTGAACAGAGCTATTTTTTCTTTTAATAATATTGAGCAACGTTTCATCCGTCATTGAAGCGCTGCTGTCGATCAGTACAGCAATACGGCGGCCCTCAACTTTTAGACCTATCAGGTAATTTTCTTCACCACCTCGATCATCTTCTACAAGATCTTCTTTGTGGGCTATAGGTCTTGTAGCAATATCATTCTGCAGAGCCGCCAATTGGTCCTTTTTATTGACAAGACTAGATTCTTTTTTTGAAAGTGCTTGTTTAAGCTGTGCAAGCTTTGCTTTGAGATTGGCAATTTTCTCAGCATCAGATTGAGATGTATTGCTTAGTTGTTCAAGTGTTTGTTGCAGTTCCTTCTGCTGTAATTCAAGATATTGTACCTCTCCAACCAGATGATTAGCTTCAACATTAGAATCACTCACATTGTACTTGACTAGCATAAATACCAGTAAAACAGCGCCAAGCCCACATGACATAACGTCCAGGAATGCAAGGTTAAAACCTTCTGATCGACGGCGCCTTCTCACAGATTGACTCGTTACTTGATACGGGCAAGTAGATACTGATCACAATAGGCTTGGATATCAACAATTTGGCCATCTTGCAGGCGTTGCAGTTGATGAAAGAGAAACATGAGAAATATGCTAATCAACAGAGCCACAAGCGTTGAGTTAAAAGCCACGCCGAGACTATTAGTCATGCCAGCAATATCTCCTGCAAGCGCATTATCGGCAAAAGACAGCGCTTCGCCGATGCCACGCACCGTACCAATAAAACCGATGGAAGGAATAGCCCAGATCAGATAACGAATCATCGAATTTTCCGCTTCTTGGCGCATAGCAAGTGCTTCCACACAACTTTCTATGGCATCAGACAGATTTTGTACATTCTTGGTTCCGGCATACCGCCACAAGGTGGTGCGCAGTGTCTGAATAAGGGGTGCTGAACTGTGATCAGCAGAAAGTTCCGTATCAAGTCGTTTAATAACCTGTTCTGGCTCAAAATCTTCTACCTTGATTTCTTCAATGATATCAACCGTATAAAGGTATTTGCTGCGCAAAATTGTGCGGCATTTGCTTAGAATGAGGAAACTTCCCCAGAGCATAAGAATAATGCAGATCTCCTGTTCATAATCTTTGAGGACAATTACCAAGTCGCGAGGCGTCGATTGACCTACCTGTTTTGCTGCCTCAAGTATTAGGTCAGCTTCTGGACGGACATAGCCGATATAAGCAAGATGGACAAGAATGACAGAAACAATCAGGACAACAAAACTTTTAGCGATATCAGACATATCAAATATCCGCAGGAAAAACTTTTTAACGATATCAGACATATCAAATATCCACAGGAAAAGATGTTGGAGAATTTAGACTAATGGCCGGTATCACCGAATACACGGTTGCCGTTGTAACAAAAAGAGCAGCCAGCACCACAAGCCACAGTACAATTCTTTTTTTTAATGCCTGTTTCAGCTTACTCATTTTTCCCTCCATAAAGATAACGTCCAACTCGGAATCCTACATCGTCACGTCCAGCAGTCAATCCTTCCCTGAATGCGGGCCGGAGCATGGTAATTGAGCCAGAGCGGAAATTGGCCCCCTTGATTACATGTGACTGTCC
>JAZGCR010000193.1:0-2782 GCA_036477105.1 Nitrosomonadaceae bacterium
GTATCCTCTGGCGGGTCGAGCAGTACTGTATATTCCCGGATTAAGCGTCCCGATGACCAATTCAGGTCGACTAGCAAGTTCAGAAATGGCTTAACGACACGTTGTGGAGAAGTAATCTTAATGTAAGGTTGACCGTCCGCACGATTTTCAACACTGAATTCGAATGTAAACAGAAAAGGTGCGTAATCTACATTTGCCTGACGGAAAGTATCACGCGAAGCAAGGCTCGCCACTAAGGAAGGAATCTCTTCTTTTTTTACAGCGACAAGATCGATTTCGGCCTTAAATGGCTGCCCTAGATAAGAATTGAGCGTAAGCTTTCCCAAACCTACCGCATGTACGGCACAGGGTGACGCCAATGCAATTAGAAACAAACACACTCTAATAATAGATCTGCGCACTATAGTACCCTCAGGTTCTTGAGAAGAAGAAATAGATTAACATCATATAGTTATCGATTCAAGTCAAACTTGACCTATTACACAATGGACCAATACAATTATTTTTTAATTGAAATTCTATTTACGGCATAAAAGGAACTTTTACTGAGAAATATGCTAATAAATCTCTAATTAGAGTCCATCTTGGCTCTAAGCTTCTAGCAGGATTCTTAGCATTCTGCGTAGCGGTTCTGCGGCTCCCCAAAGCAACTGATCTCCTACCGTGAATGCAGATAAATAATCTTCACCCATTGTAAGCTTGCGCAATCGTCCCACTGGTATGGATAACGTCCCCGTTACAGCAGCTGGAGTCAGTTCCTTTAGTGTACATTCTCGCTCATTAGGAACAATATGTGCCCAGTTGTTGGAATCAGTAAGAATATCCTCAATTTCGTCTAAAGGAACCTCCTCCTTCAATTTTATGGTTAGTGCCTGACTGTGGCAACGCATGGAACCGACACGGACACAAATCCCATCCACCGGAACCTGTTGATTACTGCTCCCCATGATTTTGTTGGTTTCGGCTTGTGCCTTCCACTCTTCACGGCTCTGACCATTACCAAGATCCTTGTCTATCCAAGGAATTAAGCTTCCCGCAAGCGGCACACCAAAGTTCGTAGTAGGAAAATTTTCATCTCGCAAGGTTCCTGCCACTTCTCGGTCAATGTCCAATATTCCCGAGGCCGGATCGTCCAATAGTTTCTCTGCCACTCGGTGAGCTTCACCCATCTGCATTAATAATTCGCGCATGTTCTGAGCACCCGCACCAGAGGCTGCTTGATAGGTCATAGCACTCATCCATTCCACTAGATTATTTTTAAGCAACCCACCGACTGCCATTAGCATCAAGCTCACGGTACAATTACCACCAATGTAATTCTTCCCGCCATCATGTATTGCCTGTTTGATAATCGGTAGATTTACTGGATCAAGCATAATAACGGCATCCTGCTCCATCCGCAGTGTAGAAGCTGCGTCAATCCAATAACCCTTCCACCCTACTTGACGTAATTTTTCATAAACCGTAGTGGTGTAAGCTCCACCTTGACAGGAAATGATAATGTCCATCGCCTTTAGCTCATCGATATTGTACGCATCTTTGAGCGGTAAAGTTTCCTTACCAATATCCGGGCCTTTACCACCTATCTGAGAAGTAGTAAAAAATTCTGGCTCTACCAGTGCGAAATCTTTTTCCTCGCGCATCCGCTGCATTAGTACCGAACCAACCATACCGCGCCAGCCAACAAAACCTACCCGCTTCATTCGAATTCCTCTCTTTTCAAGAACTAAACAAGATTAAAAAATGTGTGCAACAAATAAAATCTCCCCTGCCTCACCTATAAATTCATCAATACCGCATCGCCCATTTCTGTTGTACTAACTTTTCTCATTCCTGGTTGGTGGATATCAATGGTACGATAACCTTGAGCCAGTACTTTCTTTACTGATCTCTCAATTCGCACTGCCGCCGCCACCTGATTGAAAGTGTAGCGCAACATCATCGCTGTAGACAAGATTGTTGCCAACGGATTAGCAACGTCTTTACCTGCTAAATCTGGAGCTGAGCCATGTATTGGTTCATACAAACCCTTACTTTTATCGTTCAGAGATGCTGATGGTAGCATGCCGATGGAACCAGTGAGCATTGAAGCCTCATCCGATAAAATATCACCAAACATATTGCCTGTTACCATCACATCAAACTGTTTGGGATTACGTATCAGTTGCATTGCAGCATTGTCTACTAACATGTGTGAAAGTTCCACATCAGGATATTCCTTAGCAACCTCAATTACTACATCACGCCACAGTTGCGTACATTCTAGTACATTCATTTTGTCCACTGAGCAAAGTTTCTGATCACGTTTATGCGCCACATGGAAAGCAACATGCGCAATTCTACGTATCTCAGCCTCGCTATAAATCATGGTATTAAATCCGACACGTTGGTCGTCATGCCACTTAATACCACGCGGCTCACCAAAATAAATACCCCCTGTCAACTCGCGAATGATCAGAATATCCAAACCCGAGATCACTCCGGATTTCAGCGTCGAAGCATTCGCTAGTTCTGAGTAAAGTACCACTGGGCGCAAATTAGCAAATAGATTCAAATCTTTGCGAATAGCCAGTAAGCCCTGCTCTGGACGTTGTTCACGTGGGAGTTTGTCGTACTGCGAACCGCCTACAGCACCCAGCAGCACAGCATCGGCTTCTGTGACAAGTTTGCGAGTTGCCTCCGGAAATGGCTTACCAGTTGCGTCAACCGCACATCCACCCAATAAAGCCGGCTCCATCTCAAACTTCATCCCATCGCTCGTCAGTGCTTCTAGTACTCGTAC
>JAZGCR010000194.1:0-3240 GCA_036477105.1 Nitrosomonadaceae bacterium
TCAGTTTATCTATTCCTTGGTCAAACACCCACGTATCCAACCAAAAATAGTTTTCATTAAGACTCAACTTTCCGGCGTTTAGTAATATGGCTTGTTCATTACCTAGTAATTTTCGTAATCGGTGTAAAGTCGTATTTAAGGATCGATGGGCATAATCCGCTTCTATGCGGGGCCACATAGCATCTGTAATCCGTTCAACACTTACATTCTTGCCACCAAATGCAATCGTTACTTTGAGTAGTTCGATTGGGCGCCCCTGTCCTTTACTACTCAATTCATTTGGCTCGTCAATTTTTTTCAGAAAAAAGTGTCCCAACGTAAATATACGAAATGGCCAGGGCCAGTTATCAATTTGTAGCGATGACTTTGAAGCGGTCAGATTACGTTGAGTAACTAAGCGCTTTGCATAGTCTGTCTCTATGTCATTTTCTAATGCGACCTCCATTAGATGTCCCATGTCTTCGGGTTTTATCCAGAGGGTATGTGCAAAGTTGTATTCACGACCAACACTAAGGGCATATTTTAGTGATCTCAGACCTGAAGCTCTGCGGCCATGGTCCAATGCTATTTGGGCATAGACTAGAAAACACATAAATTCTAGAAGGTGATTTTTAATATTCTTGGCTCGCTGTCGTAACTGGCGCAAGTGATAGGCCCCCTTACGGTCGTCCCCACAGGCAAAAAGTAGTTGTGCTAAACCAAGCTGGCAGAGAACTTGAACAAAAGCTAATCCCATTTCAGTTGCTTCACGCAATGCAGAAAGTTGGTGATTATAGGCATCACGCAGATCATTTTTTAACATAGCCAACCAGGCAGAAAAATAGTGGAACATGCAGGAATCAAAGCTTCTTCGACTCATTGCTTGACGATCTAACTGATCGAGCAATTCTTGGGCAGTGGTCAGGTCTCCCGCTCCCAACGCCCCCCCTGCACCATTGATTAAAAGACTGTTTGTCCAGATATGTACACCACTAGAATTAGCAATCTTGATTCCATCTCTCACTGTTTCTAGACAAGGCCCATACTCGCCGGAAACCATGTAATACATGGATTCCATATGCCGTAGCTGAGTCAAAGTAACAGGTGATACATTGGGTGCGCTTGCTTCCACACGTATAGTCTCGATAATTTCAAGTGCCTGGGCAAAACGACCTGTCCAGACAATACCTGATACTAAATTAATCGCACTTTGAATCCTGACAGTTTGATTCTTGCTAACACGCATTATGTTATAAGTTCGCTCAGCCCAGACTTCAATATCTTTATGAAAAGGTTGGCGAAGAACAAGCCCGAGATACATAATGTAGGTTGTTCTCGCACCATATTCTTTTGTGGGAAAAGTAGGATAGGCTTCAAGTAATTGCTCGACTTCTTTTATCCACGTGTCAAGTAACGTCAGATCATCCAGGTCATACAGCACTGTATAAAAGATACCGGCACAACTTTCGAATAATCCTTCCAAATCTAGTTTTGTCTGTTGCTTGAATAGATGATAAGCCTGTTCGTATAATCGACGGCTCTCACGGGGTGCCTGCGCTAACTTACAGGCACCAAGCCAGTGCATCAACCAAGCATCCTTTACTAATACATGCTCCGGTAATTCTTCCAACCATTGCTCTAGTGTTTCGCCACGTCCGTGTTCTAGGATGGTAGCGGCATGTGCCTTGATTAGTCGAGCCAGCTCAGACCAATCTCGAGAATCGATACGGAGCCGAATAGCGCCTTCAATCTGCCCTGCTTGCTCCAGTAGTGTTGCAGCTCGTGTTTGTAAGAGTGAGCGTTCTTCCGGTGTGAGAATCTGCGCAGCCTGATTCAGCAAAAACTCTCGCAAAAGTGGGTGATATTGATAGATGACTTCACCTGCACCCGAAGCGGTGGCACTAACAAGGTAGTCATGTTCATGCAAAAAACTCAGCATAGTAGCTGCGTCCTCGCGCTCAATTAGATCTGCTGCCATGCTGGCGGTTATTTGGGGAAGGAAGGCGGTACGCACAAGAAAACTACGGATATTCTCATCATAATTCTTAAAAAGCTCTCCCGCTAAGTAATCAAAAATTACTTTGGGTGTAAATGTCTCTGGAATTTCAACCACGCTTTCTTTTCTGCGCATAGCTTCTAGCATTAGTATCAAACCTGCGCTCCAGCCCTGAGTTCGTTCAAAAAGCTTTTGTAACG
This sequence comes from Nitrosomonadaceae bacterium, assembly GCA_036477105.1. Taxonomy (GTDB): domain Bacteria; phylum Pseudomonadota; class Gammaproteobacteria; order Burkholderiales; family Nitrosomonadaceae; genus BJGV01. Next base: position 2,176 of record JAZGCR010000194.1, read on the forward strand.
CCGCATCCGAGAACTTGTGTCCACGTAGTCGTACAATGGCATCTGACTCATCACGGGTAAGTTTAAGTTCATCCCAGCTAATTACTTTTAGCTGACCGTTTGCCTGGAAACGTGCCATGGATGAAGGGGGTTCAAGACGGCTAATGAAAATTACGCAACCCGCTTCCGGAGTTTCCTCAAGACCGTTACGTAAAGCGTCGTGCAGACTCGATTGTGTAGGTAAATCATGATAGTTATCGAACACAACGGCAAAGGGTGTTTTGAGCTGGCCAAATAACTCGCGAAAAAACTTGTGGCTAAAAGCTGGTAAGTCACTGAGATATTCAGGTGCAAAGGAGGGTAATAATCTTTCAGAGTCTCTATCCGTATTACTAAGCGCCTGAGACATATAATAAAAACAGGTCGCAATATCGTTATCTCCCTGATCCAATTGATACCAAATGGAATCAAGGGCAAAAGTGCCTAGATAATCTGCTACCAGTGTTGTTTTACCAGCACCGGGCGGGCCGGTTACCCAAATAATTGAACCCTTTCTCCCATTATCCAACAGTGAATACAGCCGCTGTCTTGAAACTATCTCTGGAAGGTGGGGTTGACTAATCTTGGCAAGGCCAACTGTAGATTGAGTCATCACGAACCTTTAATCAATAATAAAAAGCTAACACCTGAAATCACAGTACAGATTTACTCTTATTCTTGTCAACTAGCCAAGTGAAGTTGTAAGTAATCTGTAAGTCACCTGTAACTCGCTTGTAACCCCCCTTCCGCTATCTTGGTAGCCAATATCACTGAGATTTGGAAGGAAAAATGAAACCGTATTTATTCTTATCTTATTTGTTGTTAAGTGCCTGTGCAACGCCAACTGTGCCTCTGCTATCCACCACGCATGAAGCTAATTCCTGTAGCGAAGCAAGATTAGATCCTGCTGATGCCCGTTCAGGTGCACCAAAAACAAGCACACCACCATTGATCACGGACACGCGCGTAGTCAATGTTTCCTATAGCGAAGCAAGCAGCCACAAGAATGATGTTGTGCGCTGGGGTGGGTTTATTATCGATGTACAA
>JAZGCR010000195.1:0-4507 GCA_036477105.1 Nitrosomonadaceae bacterium
AGTATGGTGCCAAATGCGCGCTCGTATCCAGCGTTAATTGCTGCTTGTGGCGAAACACCATTAAGTAACTCGTCGCGAATTCGTTCGTTGATCAGCACATTAGCATCGATTGCCATACCCAACGTAAGGGCGATTGCTGCCATACCGGGGAGTGTCAACGTGGCCTGTAAGATTGAGAGAAGGCCAACTAATAGCAGCAAATTTACACTGAGTGCCGTTACCGAGATAAAACCGAATATTAAATAATAAATGGTCATAAAAAAAGCGATAGCTGCAAAACCAAATAAAACTGAATTAAAGCCACGATCGATATTTTCTGCGCCGAGACTCGGGCCTACGGTACGCTCTTCAATAATATCCATGGGCGCAGCTAGCGCGCCGGCACGTAGCAATAGCGCAACATCTCTGGCTTCCTCTATAGTCATATTCCCAGTAATCTGCACTCGTCCGCCACCTATCTCCTCCCGTATTACCGGTGCAGTAATAACCTCCTTCTGATTCTTCTCAATCAGTAGAATTGCCATGCGCTTACCAACATTATCTCGAGTCAAATGCTTGAAAATACGCGAGCCATTGCTATCCAGACTAATGTGCACTGCCGGCTGATTGTTGTTGTCGAAACCAGGTTGCGCGTCAGTAATGCGTTCTCCCGTCAACATTACCCGTTTTTTCACTAACAATGGACCACCACCGCGCTCAGTATAAAGCTCCGAGCCAATGTGGATCTGTCCGCGCAATGCCGAACTCACGTCATGCTCCTCATCAACCATACGCAACTCCAGTGTGGCAGTTCGCCCCAGTATGTCCTTAGCTTTTGCGGTATCCTGCACACCAGGTAATTGCACCACGACACGATCAGCGCCAGCCTGCTGAATAATAGGCTCCGCCACACCTAGCTCATTAACACGATTGCGCAGAGTAATAATATTCTGCTGCACGGCAGAGTCCTGCATGCGTATTAACGCTTCTTGCTTAAGGACCACTGCAAGATGAAACTCATCTTCCACATCCTGCTCGCGCAGTCTTAAATCGTCATAAGTCTTATTGATCTCGTCACTCGCCATAGCGCGCGATTCGGCATCATGAAACTTCACGATAATCTGCGAACCTTCCCTATCTAGTCCCTTATAACGGATTTTCTGCTCGCGCAGGCTAGCTCGCATATCGGCGCTATAGCGATCAAGCGATTTGGAAAGCGCACCCTTCATATCCACCTGCAACAAGAAATGCACCCCACCGCGCAGATCAAGCCCCAAATACATTGGCAATGCCCCGATATCAGTCAGCCACTGAGGAGAATCGGAGAGTAAATTTAGTGCGACTACATATCCGTTACCAAGTGCCGACTGCAACATATCCTTAGCCCTGAGCTGCGTATCAGTATCAGCAAAACGCACCTTGACGCTCCTTGCTTCAAGAAAAATTCCTCCGGTGGGGATATTGTCTTTTCTCAGCGTATCTTCCACTTGCGCTAGCAGCACAGCATCGGCCTTAACAGTGGTACGCAAGGGCAAGATCTGGACCGCTGGCGATTCTCCATAAAAATTTGGTAGAGCATAAACTAGCCCGAGTAGAACTGAAACCACGACAATCAGATATTTCCAGAGGGGGTAGCGATTCATGGTTTTAGATAGGTGTGAATAGAAAGACGATGTGGAAGGGATTACGTTTTTCCCTTTACGTTTCAGCTTTACTGCTGTTAATTATTCCTTTCCGATAGTCTTCAATGTTCCCTTCGGCAACAGGGTTTGAATGGCCGTCTTCTGCATTATAACTTCCACATTTTGGGAAACCTCCAACATCACGTAACTCCCGGTAATCTTGGTCACCCGTCCTAGTTCGCCGCCGCTTGTTGCCACCTCATCACCTTTCTGAAGTGACTCAACCATCGACTTTTGTTCCTTCACTCGCTTCGTCTGAGGACGAATTACCACGAAGTAAAATATGGCGATAACCAGTACGATCAACGGCAACTCCATTAACATCCCCCCCCCATCTGAGTCAGATGTGGAAGCCTGAGCATAAGCCTCATTAATCAACATGGCATTTCTCCGAAGAGGATTTCAAAGGAGGTGCATTTTAGCATGATGCGACGTTAGCTTGAAATTCTTGTACGTATTCCTCAAATCGTCCAGTTTCGATGGCAGTGCGAATTTCACTCATCAATTGTTGGTAGTAATACAAATTATGCAAAGTATTAAGACGCGAACCAAGAATTTCGTTAATCTGCTGTAGATGATGTAAATAGGCACGAGTAAAGTGGCAGCAGGTGTAGCAACCACATTGCTCATCCGGCGGTGCTGTATCCGTGCGATATTGATTGTTACGCAACTTAAGTATTCCGTTACGTGTGAACAGCCAGCCGTTACGAGCATTACGTGTTGGCAGCACACAGTCAAACATGTCCACACCCTGTGAGACAGCGTTGAGGATGTCAGCCGGGGTTCCAACACCCATAAGGTAACGCGGTTTATCAACAGGTAATTGTAGGACAGTATGTTTAAGAATGCGCTGCATAACACCCTTGGGCTCGCCCACCGACAGACCACCTATGGCATAACCATCAAAGTTTATATCCTGCAACCCGGCGAGGGATTGATCACGCAAGCTTTCGTGCATTCCACCCTGAATAATGCCAAATAGTGCATTGGAATTTCCTCCGTCGTTATCATGAGCGCACCTAGAACGCTCTGCCCAGCGTAGACTCAGCTCCATGGATGTTCGTGCCATCGATTCATCTGCTGGATAAGGCGTACACTCATCAAATATCATTACGATATCGGAATTTAGTGTACGCTGAATGCGCATAGACTCTTCCGGTGTGAGAAAACATGTATCGCCATTCACCGGCGATTGAAACTTTACCCCTTGTTCGGTGATTTTTCGCATCCTGCCTAGGCTGAAAATTTGAAAGCCTCCTGAATCAGTCAATATCGGTCCATCCCAGCCCATGAATCGATGCAAGCCACCATGCGCATCAATTACGTCTAAGCCGGGTCGCAGCCACAGATGAAAAGTGTTGCCGAGTACGATATGTGCGTTAGTTTCTCGCAATTCTTCTGGTGACATCGCCTTCACTGCACCATAGGTGCCCACTGGCATGAAGGCCGGTGTTTCTACCTTGCCATGGGCCAATGTTAGGGTACCGCGGCGAGTTAAGCCGTCACCAGAGTGCACTTCGAATCTCACGTTTGCCTCTCGATTAGCATAGCGTCACCATAACTGAGAAATCGATAGCACCCATCTACCGCATGCTGATATGCACGACAAATATTTTCCGGGCCACCAAATGCGGATACCAACATCAGTAGGGTGGAGCAAGGTAAATGAAAATTTGTCAGCAATCGCTCGACTACGCGCAAGCGGTAACCCGGAGTGATAAAAATATTGGTGTTACCATAGCTAGGTATTAATTCACCACCACCAGCCTCAGCTGCCGCTTCCAATGCTCGCAGCGATGTCGTTCCGACTGCTAGTACTCGTCCGCCAGAAGTCTTTGCAAGTCGGATAGCTTTCACCGTTTCTTCTGGAACATGAAAAATCTCTCTGTGCATTTTGTGATCGATAATGTTTTCTACTTTCACTGGCTGAAATGTACCCGCACCTACATGTAACGTAACATACGTAATTACTACCCCCATTTTTCGCAATCTTGACAGTATGACCTCATCAAAATGTAGCCCCGCAGTCGGCGCCGCTACTGCACCATTCTCTCTCGCATAGACCGTCTGGTAACGTACCTCGTCCACCTGTGTCACCTCCCGCGGGATGTAAGGTGGCAACGGCAAGCTGCCGTGGCGATCAAGCAGTTCGACGACCGTATCCTCGTGATCAAAACGTAAGGTATAAAAATCATGCTCACGCCCTAATACTGTCGTCGGTATTACTCCAGCAAGAATAAGCCTAGAACTAGACCGAGGGGGGTGGCTTGCACGTATCATCGCAAGTACACAATGCTCATCTAGGATGCGCTCCACCATAACCTCTAGCTTGCCACCACTATCTTTCACACCGAACAAGCGTGCTTTAATGACACGTGTGTCATTAAATACCATCACGTCACCGGACCGTAGATATTGAGGGAGGTCGACAAACATCGCATCCTGCAGTGCATCGCTTCCGCTATCGAGATATAGCATTCGACTATCTGTACGTTGTCCGATGGGAAACTGCGAAATGAGTTCTGGTGGAAGAGAAAAATCAAAATCCTGAGTCTTCATCCGATATATTATACCGGCGCTCTGTACATTCACCCGCCTGAGTTGCGTCTTCCTATGTTTTCCGTGATGATCGCGACTTAGTGGCCATAAAAGAAATGAGAAAAGTTTTCTTGAAGGATAATATTTTTATCAGGTAAAACAACAACACCACGGATAGCAATACTTTTTTACGACTGCGTTGGATATGAGTTTCTAATTACTTGTGGCGGGGTGATTGATAGGGGCTATACACAAATTTTTCTTGGGCCGCAATCTGATTGCTCTGATCTGATACTCTGGCCAGGCAC
>JAZGCR010000196.1:0-4220 GCA_036477105.1 Nitrosomonadaceae bacterium
TTCTCCTCTATGACTTCTATAGGCGAGCATAATCTGGTATCCTTCAGGGTCCTTTAAGACTACAGCTACTAGCCAACCGAAAATATGAGCGAATATCTTTTTACTTCCGAATCTGTGTCCGAGGGCCATCCCGACAAAGTGTCAGATCAGATCTCCGATGCTGTCCTAGATGCAATCTTAACCCAGGACAAGAATGCACGGGTAGCCTGCGAAACATTATGTAGTACTGGACTAATCGTTATGTCAGGCGAAATTACTACCACTGCTTCGGTAGATTACGACGTAATTGCTCGCGAAACTATCAACCGCATTGGCTACACTAGTTCAGATATCGGTTTTGACTCCAATACTTGCACGGTGCTGACAGCATTCAATAAGCAGTCGCCCGATATTGCTCAAGGAGTCAATCGCACCAAAGAACAAGAATTGGATCAGGGCGCAGGCGATCAGGGGTTGATGTTCGGCTATGCTTGCGACGAGACACCACAATTGATGCCGATGCCGATTTACTACGCTCATCGACTGATGGAGCGGCAAGCAGAACTGAGAAGAAACAGGCGCCTAACGTGGTTGCGCCCAGACGCCAAATCACAGGTGTCGGTGAGCTACAAGAATGGCAAACCGCAGAGCATCGAAACCGTAGTGATCTCTACCCAGCACCACCCTGAAATTTCTCATGGGGATCTAACTGAAGCGGTGATTGAGGAAATTATTAAGCCAGTTATTCCAAAAAATATGCTGAATGGTGCTACTCGTTACTTGGTCAATCCCACTGGACGTTTTGTGGTTGGTGGTCCGATGGGTGACTGCGGGTTAACTGGCCGCAAGATCATCGTAGATACCTATGGTGGCGCAGCGCATCATGGCGGCGGCGCTTTTTCTGGCAAAGATCCTTCCAAGGTGGACCGCTCAGCAGCTTATGCTGGGCGTTATGTAGCCAAGAACGTTGTTGCAGCCGGTATCGCCAGCAGGTGCGAAGTACAGATAGCTTACGCCATTGGTGTGGCACGTCCTGTTTCGTTGATGGTCGAAACTTTTGGTACAGGGAAAATTTCCGACGACAAAATTGCCAAGTTGATCGAGCGAAATTTTGATTTGCGTCCACGTGCGATTATTCACTCTCTCAATTTGTTACGCCCGATTTACCTCAAAACTGCTGCCTATGGACACTTTGGGCGGGATGAACCGGAATTTACCTGGGAGGTCACAGATAAGACCGCACAACTTCACTCCGATGCGGGAATTGAGAGCGCGGTAGAAGCGTGAACAACAGTAGGTGGTCTGTAGATTTAAACATAGGTTAGTTTTACTTTCCCCTTACGCTGAGGAGCGCTGCAGTGGGTACTATCCCGCAAGGCTTAGCATGTAAGGACATCGTAACAACGGCGCTCGTTCATTTTTAGGAGATTGTTCCATGAACGCAGTGCTCAGTCCCAATAGCACCAAAATCACTGACTACAAAGTTGCCGACTTGTCCCTAGCAAAATGGGGGCGCAAGGAAATTGCCATCGCTGAAACTGAAATGTCTGGCCTGATGGCGCTACGCGAAGAATATGAAGGTCAAAGGCCTTTAGAGGGTGCGCGTATTGCAGGCTCTCTTCACATGACCATCCAGACTGCAGTGTTGATCGAAACCCTAGTCAAACTAGGTGCAGAAGTTCGCTGGGCTTCATGCAATATTTATTCTACTCAAGATCATGCTGCGGCGGCTGTCGCAGTGGAAGGCGTGCCGGTATTCGCTTTTAAAGATGAATCATTGGATGAGTACTGGGAATACGCTCACCAGATTTTCAACTGGTCTGGTGACGGAAAATCGGGGACACCCAACATGATTCTCGATGACGGTGGTGACGCAACGCTTCTGATCATCCTTGGAAGCAAGGCGGAAAAGGACCCATCAGTTATTGCCAGTCCCAGCAATGAAGAGGAACATGCATTGTTCGCAGCAATCAGAAAACGACTAGATACTCAACCCGGCTGGTATTCCAATATTCTGACTAACATTCGTGGTGTAACGGAGGAAACTACTACTGGTGTTCACCGTTTGTACGAAATGCAGAATAAAGGCGAACTGCCGTTCCCAGCCTTCAACGTTAATAACTCAGTTACCAAATCAAAGTTCGATAATCTATATGGATGTCGCGAATCGCTAGTGGATGGCATCAAACGTGCAACCGAAGTAATGATTGCCGGAAAAATTGCTTTGGTATGTGGTTATGGTGATGTAGGTAAGGGCTGTGCCCAATCCTTGCGGGGTCTGGGGGCGACCGTGTGGGTCACTGAGATAGACCCGATTTGCGCACTACAAGCGGCGATGGAAGGTTATCGTGTTGTTACCATGGACAAGGTCTGCGATCAGGTTGATATTTTCGTTACTGCTACCGGTAATCTGCGCGTTATTACCCATGATCATATGCTGAAAATGAAGAACCAGGCCATTGTTTGCAACATCGGTCACTTCGATTCTGAAATAGACATTGCCTCAGTACAAAAATATCAGTGGGAGAACATTAAACCGCAGGTGGATCATGTCATTTTTCCAACAGGTAATCGAATCATTGTGCTGGCGCAGGGACGTCTGGTAAATCTAGGTTGTGCTACTGGCCACCCCTCGTTCGTCATGTCCAGTTCATTTACCAATCAGGTATTGGCACAAATAGAGCTTTGGAAAAATGGAGAGAACTATCAGAAAAATGTTTACGTGCTGCCGAAACATTTGGATGAAAAAGTCGCGCGTCTACATATTAAAAAGTTGGGCGTTGATCTCACTGAGCTAACCGACGAGCAAGCAAGATACCTTAATATGGATAAAAATGGGCCATTCAAGCCGGAGATGTATCGGTACTGATGCCTTAGCATTCGGAATACAGGGAAATGCAGAAAAGTTGTTATTGGAGTCTGTTTTCTCTGCATTTTTGCATTTTCATGGGTAGGAAATGGAATCGCAAAAAAAACTCACTCGCACTTTTAGTTTTGAGTTTTTCCCCCCACAAACGCTAGAAGGCGTGGAAAAATTGCGTGCCACTCGCCGACAATTAGCGCAACTCAATCCAAAATTCTTTTCTGTGACTTTCGGAGCAGGTGGTTCAACACGTGACCGCACGCTTGAAACAGTTCTGGAAATTCAGGCTGAGGGACAAACGGAAGCCGCCCCCCATCTTTCTTGTATTGGTTCGACCAGAGAAAACATCCATTATTTGCTCCAAAAATATTTAGATAGTGGTATCCGCTATATTGTTGCATTGCGTGGTGATCTTCCTTCAGGGATGGCGCAACCGGGAGAGTTTCGTTATGCTACAGAATTAGTAGCGTTTATCCGCAAAGAATTCGGTAATGTTTTCCACATTGAAGTAGCAGCCTATCCGGAATATCATCCCCAGGCACGCTCGGCTCAGGATGATTTGCAGAACTTCAGGCTTAAGGTAGAGGCAGGAGCTGACTCTGCCATTACCCAGTATTTTTTCAATGCGGATGCATACTTCAGATTTGTGAATGCATGTGAAACGGCGAGCTTAAGGATTCCCATTGTGCCTGGCATTATGCCAATCAATAAGTTTACCCAATTAGCGAGATTTTCAGACGCTTGTGGCGCGGAAATTCCGCGCTGGCTTAGAAAGAAAATGGAAGGATATGGCGATGACAGCGCATCAATTCGTGCGTATGGGCTAGATGTCGTGACCGATCTATGCAGTCGGTTACTTGATGCTGGCGCACCGGGATTACATTTCTATACGTTGAACTCAGCAGGACTGACGACTACCATTTGGCAACGACTTGGATTGCAAATATAATCCCAGTAACATTTTGTTACTTCCTCTTTCGCGTTTCACCCAACCACCATTGGCGTTTACACGTTACAACCTCGTTTAACTTTCGAACTGAAACTGTAACAACTTTGTTCTTAGATAGAGTGAACTATTGTTATTTTTTCTCCGAAAGCAGAAGAGAAGGAGGCCCGTTTCAGGCTGTTGTTTTTGCTGGCACAGCATTTAGTGGACTAGCCGCATAAACCCGATGTGCTGCTGCTTCTGCCACACCAATTTCAATCTTCTTGCCCATATTCGCAAAAACTGTCTCTAACGCATTCAAGCAGAACATCACGTTTTCAATTTTGCTCGAGTAACCCATTAAGCCGAATCGCCAGATCTTTCCGGCAAAGTCACCTAGCCCTGCACCAATTTCAAGATTGTATTCAGCAAGTAATCTGCGACGCACTTCCT
>JAZGCR010000197.1:0-5725 GCA_036477105.1 Nitrosomonadaceae bacterium
ATAGGTGTGTGCTATGCACCCATTGATAAGATAATCAAATTAACACTCCCAGTGGCAAAGGCCGCGGTTGGTGTGATGGCCGAAACAGTGAGCAATGATGCAACTGCAGCAACAGCTTTTATAGATACTAAATCAGATCCTGCAGCAGAATTATTCCAGCCCATAGACAGAACTCTTTCCATTGAGACGGAATCAAAAAGAATAGACCGAATGTTCGAGGGTGGTGATTTCTGGTTGATCCTGACAAGTTTCTTTGGCATTGGCCTACTACTTTCCTTCACGCCCTGTGTATTCCCAATGTTTCCAATTTTGTCAGGGATTATTGCAAATAGGGGACAGCATATTACTAAAACCCATGGATTTATTCTGGCACTAGCCTACGTTATGGGAATGTCTCTCGCCTACTCCGCGGCAGGAGTGGCGGCCGGACTCTCCGGTGCAATGCTATCTGCTGTCCTGCAAAACCCTTGGGTATTAGGAGGATTTGCACTCGTGTTCGTCACTTTGGCTTTTTCCATGTTCGGCTTCTATGAACTGCAATTACCGAGTTCTCTACAGAGCAAACTCTCTGAAGAAGCAGGACACTTAAAAGGCGGGCACTTAACAAGCGTTTTTGGTATGGGCGCGCTATCCGCACTAATTGTAGGACCCTGTGTGGCTGCACCGTTGGCAGGAGCGCTACTATATATCAGCCAAACTCGAGATGTAGTACTAGGTGCTTCAGCGCTATTCACTATGGCATTAGGCATGGGTGTGCCACTATTACTACTAGGCGCATCTGCTGGAGCACTTTTACCAAAAGCAGGACCCTGGATGGAATCAGTTAAGCGTTTTTTTGGCGTATTGCTTCTAGGTGTGGCAATCTGGTTGATATCACCAGTACTCCCGGCAGCTGTTCACATGCTGATGTGGGCCGCTCTATTAATCGTCTCTGCCATTTATTTGCATGCTGTTGATCCTTTACCAACAGGAGCTTCCGGGTTTCGTAAACTTTTCAAAGGACTTGGCATTATTTCTTTGCTTTTTGGTGTTGCCCTATTAGCGGGTGTTCTGTCCGGCAGCCGTGACATTCTACAACCTCTATCAAAGATAAATATTTCCGGCATCAATGAAGAAGATGCTAACAGGGTAAATACCGACGAAGTTGGACACCTGCCATTCCAGCGAGTAAATTCTTTAGCAGAACTTAATAAACGCATTGTCCAGTCACAAAACAAATACGTAATGTTAGATTTTTATGCTGATTGGTGTATTTCATGCAAAGAAATGGAGCACTTCACATTTACTGATGCAAGAGTGAAATCTAGTCTGAAAGATGTAGTATTGCTGCAAGCTGACGTCACCGCGAGTACGCTTGATGACGCCGCTCTGCTCAAGCATTTCAAACTGTTTGGGCCTCCTGGAATTCTGTTCTTCGACCGCAATGGACGTGAAATTCCTGATGCGAGAGTCATTGGCTATCAAAACAAGGAAGATTTTCTCGCCATACTCGACGCCGTGCTGATCTAAATGACTACATTTAGACGAGCACTGTTATACATGGGCATGGCTGTACTTGCTGTAACTGCCGGCTTCTTGCTACAGAGCAAGCTGACTAGCATTGATCCAGAACCTAGGACTATAGATGCGCCTGTAACAAATAAGGGCGCAAAAATAATTCTCGCAGCTACCCTACCCGACCTTCAAGGCAAGAACCAGTTCATTTCACAGTGGCGCGGAAAAGTTTTGGTAGTGAATTTCTGGGCAACGTGGTGCGAACCTTGCCGCAGAGAAATTCCAGAATTCATAGAACTTCAGGATAAATTCCGTGAACAAGGACTACTTTTTATCGGCATCGCATTAGATCAAAAGATAAAGGTGATGCGATATAGCAAAGAAATTGGCATCAATTATCCCGTTTTGTTGGGAGGGATAGAAGCCATGACACTTGCCGAAGCAGCTGGAAACCGCCATGCAGTATTGCCATTTACTGTCATATTCGATCGTGACGGAAAAATCACCAGTACTCATCTTGGCCGCATCGCTCGAGACAAGCTGGAACCTATGCTTAAACCCTTGTTATAAACGTAGAGCCGTCTTAAAAATCAAGGTGTCCTCAAATTTCCACAATAATAGAGCACGATCTCACGTTCTCCAATTAATAAATTTGACCTATGATATTAGGAGAGCATTTAAGTAGACAGATTACTTGAGAGAGAACTTTGCTCCATAATGCATTTAATTATGACAAGATAACATTACCATCGGAAGAGATACCTATATCGGGTAGTTTATTATAAGCACCGTAAGCTAACGTCATTTACATCAAAGGAACTTGGGTAGGAAGGAGTGCCTACTTTGAACTGCACACGATATAAGCGAAGCATGCTTTGGGTATTCTCAAGTTTTAGAAAGATGAGACGTTACTTTCTTGTGGAAGAATCACATCCACACTGTCACTAAACATTTACCTGATTATGCTTGTAGTTGATATCAGTTTTTCCAGTAACAGATACCTGCAGACACCTATCCTAATAAGGGGTGCGTTTTATATATGAAAAGCATATATTTGGTTGCTGGGGCTCGCCCAAACTTTATGAAGATCGCTCCTATTGTACGTGCCCTACAGGCGCATGGGGGATTAGCATTTAAAATTATTCATACTGGCCAGCACTACGACTGGGATATGAATGATGTTTTTTTTGAGGAACTGGGTATTCCTGAACCAGATGTCTTTATGTCGGCAGGTGGCGGTAGTCACTCCCAGCAAACTAGCAAGATCATGGTAGCCTTTGAGGAACTCTGTCAGGTTAAACGGCCTGATGCAGTTCTGGTGGTGGGCGATGTAAATTCAACATTGGCCTGCTCGATTGTGTCTAAAAAACTTAACATCCCAGTGGCCCACGTTGAAGCTGGTCTACGCAGTGGCGACATGACCATGCCGGAAGAGATCAACCGCTTGGTCACCGACAGTATTTCGGATTGGTTCTTTGTAACCGAGCCAAGCGGAATTGCTCACTTAAAGCGCGAAGGAAAATCGGATTCAGAAATTCATTACGTCGGACATGTAATGGTCGACAATTTGCTATTCCAAGCAAAGAAGTTGGCCAATATTGATACTTCAGTTTTTGAAACGAATAGTTTTAAGACGGCTCATGTACTTCGCGACGAGAAATACGGAGTGATTACACTACACAGACCAAGTAATGTGGATAATGTCGAGATAATGACACGCATTAGCAAAGCATTGAAAGAAATTGCAACTGAGTTGCCGCTGATTTTCCCAGTGCACCCGCGTACCCGAGCGAATTTAGAGAAATTTGACATAGATCTTGGGCAAAATATCACGTTAGTTGGTCCACAGGCTTATATGGCTTTCCTTAATTTGTGGAAAGACGCTGCTGTAGTACTAACTGACAGCGGTGGTTTACAAGAAGAAACCACCGCCCTAGGTACGCCGTGTATTACCATCCGTGAAAACACCGAACGACCGATCACTGTGGAAGAAGGCTCCAACGTTCTAGTAGGTACGGATCCGGTACGGATTGTCGCCGAGGTGCGCAAAATACTGCGTGGTGAAGGCAAGCAAGGCCGTAGGCCAAACATGTGGGACGGCAAAGCAGCAGAGCGAATCGTTAGAGTACTTGCGGAAAGACTTGCAGATGGTTGATAGAAGGAAACATCGAAAGACGTTACACAGAAGTTGTATTAAATGCAATTTATGATCAAATACTAGTTAAACAGATAAAATACGTTACTCATATTGGAAACCTCCATGCATTCGTTGATCCCTGTTATTCTCTGCGGCGGCTCTGGTACACGACTCTGGCCACTCTCGCGTGAGCAATATCCCAAGCAGCTTCTGCCACTGCTAAATGGCGAAGATTCCCTGTTGCAAGCTACAGTTCGTCGTATGGAGAAACTTACAGGCGTACAGCTTGGCAAAACAATGGTGGTTTGTAATGAGGAATACCGTTTCGTAGTAGCTGAGCAGCTACGAGTAATGAACAAGGTGGCCTCGATTCTACTCGAACCTGTAGGACGTAACACGGCACCAGCCTTAACACTTGCTGCATTGGCATCGATGCAGAGTGGGGATGATCCGATCCTTCTAGTAATGCCGTCAGATCATATGATTATGGATACAGCAGCTTTCCATGTTGTGGTACACAAAAGTATAAAACTTGCTGCAGAAGGCGCAATAATTACCTTTGGCATTACGCCAGACTCACCCGAAACAGGTTATGGTTACATTCAGTCTGGTGCAGCGTTTGAGGAAGATGGATTTTTTCACATCGAACGCTTTGTCGAAAAACCGGATTTTGACACGGCACAAGCTTATCTAGATGCTGGCTCTTATCTATGGAATAGTGGATTGTTTATGATGCGTGCTTCGGTGTGGCTTTCAGCCATTGGCTATTGTAGGGAAGATATTCTTATGGCTTGCCGAACAGCTTGGAATCAGAGTTCAGTTGATGGTGAGTTTTTACGCGTGGAAAAAACAGCATTTGTACAGTGCCCAACCGATTCTATCGACTACGCGGTAATGGAAAACATTGCCACTGGTGTAGATTCGTTACCGAAAGGGATAGTGATTCCGTTCTCGGCAGGGTGGTCTGATGTCGGCGCATGGGATTCCCTATGGCAGATACTGCCCAAAGACAACAAGGGCAATGTATCACAGGGTGATGTATTGTTGCATGACTGCCATAATTCGCTGGTTATGTCAGGAAACCGTCTGGTGGCATGTGTAGGAGTAGAAGATATAGTGGTAGTTGAAACGCCTGATGCTATTCTGGTGGTCCACAAGGACAAGACTCAGGATGTAAAGAAAATTGTTGACAGCCTAAAGCGCGAAAAGCGCACTGAAGGGCAGTTGCACCGCAAAATATTTCGACCATGGGGTTGGTATGACTGTGTAGACATTGGCAAACGTTTTCAGGTTAAACGCATTGTTGTCAAGCCGAACGCATCACTATCACTGCAAATGCATCACCACCGCGCCGAACACTGGGTCGTGGTTAGTGGGACCGCACGAGTAACCCGCGGTGATACCAAGTATCTGGTATCCGAAAACGAATCTACTTTTATTCCACTTGGTACTCGTCATCGTCTGGAGAACCCTGGTTCCGTACCGCTTGAGATAATCGAAGTGCAATCAGGATCATATTTGTGCGAGGACTATATTGTGCGCTTTGAAGATGTTTATGGACGTTAATGAAATTAAAAAACTTTCTATTGCCATAGTAGAAACATACTACAGACGAACCTACCACCCCGGCTCTGTCTACCACTTATAAATTTACGTAAATCAAATTTTACCGTACATGATATTGATCAACACTAACGAACGAAAAAATTCCATCTTTTAGTTGACATACAAGAGCTCAGCGGGGTTCATCCAAGGTATAGGTTATCTTATTGTCTCCACGAGCTTCTACACTACAAATTTATATACTCCCATGTGAATAGGGATATTCCCTATTACACATCTCGTATACTCATTTATTGATCACTATCTGTACTGAATTTTAAAGAGCTCGTGCTCGGGCTAGATAATGTGCGTGTAGTGAACGAGAGAACGTTCTGGAAGCATGTTAACTTGGGCAGAATCGACAGGCTCTGCTCGATGTTTTGGTAGGCGCGATTGGACTCGAACCAACGACCCCCACCATGTCAAGGTGGTGCTCTAACCAGCTGAGCTACGCGCCTGAGAAAAGTGAATTCTAACTGAATCGGCACAAGG
>JAZGCR010000198.1:0-12145 GCA_036477105.1 Nitrosomonadaceae bacterium
ACAAAAAACTAGACTCCATCGGCTTGCGGGGCGCGCGTCACGCTGCTGATTCCTTTGAACGTTGTGGCTGTTGAAAGACCGTTGCAAATTGATATCAATGGGTTATTTACACTTAGTACAACCCATATAAAAAGCAACCGAAACTCCAAACCCTCGTTTCAGAGAGGGCTCCTCCTAGTGGTGGTCGCCTGTCCTGACCGTATTATTAGGGCCCTCCCCCTCATTCACCACAGCTGGCTCGCCTGCAACACGGAACCATAGGCTGCGATAGGCTGGTGTATTATTTCCCCTTTTTAATAGGCCGACTATAATCGTGAAGCTAAGAACATACAGCGATGAGCCTAGTTCTGACTCTTTACTAACATTTTTTAGCGTCACCCTTACACTCGTTAGTTGTTCAGAGTCAACAGGAAGATGTTTTCCTGCAACTGACTCACCCCACGTTCTTGATAGCGTGGATATCGCTCCAGTACGTCAAGTTGTGCTACCAGGCATATTTTGGCATGCTCGCTATAGAGCTCTTCTACCTCACCTACTGAAACCGCAAACGGTGGACCCGACATTTCTGGCTGGGAATAATCGAAAGTAATAAGTAGAACCTGCGTTGCGGGTGGCAAGATGCTAAGAAGGTGCCGTGCATAACTTCCTCGCATATCCGGCGGCAGCGCGACCAGAGATGCGCGATCGTATACTGCGCTTACTTTCGCTAAGTCTTTTTTTCCTAAATCGAAAAAATTGCCACCAAGAATGCAAATCCCATTTGCTTCATAACGATTAAATTTATCCCCACCAAGGTAATACAGGGTATAACCGCTTTCTTCAAAAAACGCTTCTATCGCGATAACGCTCAATTCCACACCCAACACCGAATACCCTTGGTTACATAACCACAACATATCGCGACTTTTGCCACAAAGGGGTACGAATACCTTGCTACCTTGAGAAAGACGTAATTCCTGCCAATACCGACACAAATAAGGATTAATATCGCTCTGGTGAAAGCCGATTTCTTCCTGCTCCCAACGTTCCAACCAATAATCCTTTTCCATCTATATATTCCAATCAGCTTTGTTCATGAAACAAAAAATAATCAGATAAAAAATCGATCACGCTTCGACAAGCCTAATGAGGTGATATAAAAGCCCTATTTCTGCACGACCGATCCGAGTACGATAATATTTTTCGGAGGTTTAGGTGCTTTTACACATATAAGGATCGGTTATAAAACTGAAAACCCGAGCGGCATAAAAAGACAAAGTCCAGCTTATTCAGGACTTTTATAATGTTCTGGCACAACGTTGGGCACCACAAAACGGAAGGGTTGGTGCAAACTCTAAACTGCAATTGCTGCCTGTCAATATACCTCTTAGTTACTTGGCATTGCGTTGTAGGCTATCTTCATGCCCCCAACCATACCTCACAAAATGAATTGGCTACATCCACGAAGCGTTAGGCTAACACCATAAGGCTAGCGCCCATTATTCTATGGCCTGTCATACCTTAATATGCGAGCTTTGCATTCAAAAATGTGTCAGCGCATATGCGGAGCCGTGTAGGTGGTTTCTTTATCAAAATCTTGCCAGATGTAATCAGCTTCGACTAGTGGTGTAGTGGGAACCACAAACGTTGCCACGTCTATAGCCCCGCTTACTGTGCGTCCAACCGCATGCACAAGACCAACGAAAAACCCATTCGTCATGCCATAAGCAATGCCATCACTACGGCTGGTTACAATCATGGTCTTAGGAATCTCCACAAAACCGGTTACTATATTAGCAACGCCGTTACCAAGCTTCTCACCTATTTTAGTAGGATACTCATGTGCCATTGCCACATAGGGCGAGAAAAAGAATAACACCGATAGTATTAGCAGCCATTTGGGCATCGTTTTCATTAGCAACTCAACTCCATAAAAAAATAAATCAGATTAAATTAAGACCCATATTCAGATTATAGAAAGAATCCACATACTGCAGGTGATACATATAGATATTTTTACCATTCTATATTTCATTAGAGCTGCCAACTTACCATGTCTTGCCTTGATATGATTTAAATTTCTTCCTCATACGACAAAGCTAGGGATCATTATGTTCCGTTTTTTACTAGTACGGAAACTTTGGCAAAAATTTTGTTCAGAAGAAAATGGCGCTGAATTACTCGTTGTAGATGAAGTTCACTCAAACATTAAAGCGAAAGTTCATCACATCGCCGTCCCTTACCACATATTCCTTCCCCTCCAACCGCAACTTGCCCGCTTCCTTTGAGCCCTGTTCGCCCCCATAGATGATGAAGTCTTCGTACGCAATGACTTCAGCACGAATAAACCCTTTCTCAAAATCTGTGTGAATCACGGCAGCAGCTTTCGGGGCGGTATCGCCTTTGTGTATGGTCCAGGCGCGCACTTCCTTAACACCGGCAGTAAAATAAGTTTGCAATCCAAGTAGTTGGTAGGCAGCTCGGATGAGCCGGTTCAAACCTGGCTCTTCCAGCTTAGTGTCAGCTAGGAATATCCTTTTATCCTCATCAGAGAGCTCAGCAATTTCAGCTTCTAGTGCTGCACAAATCACCACTACCGGTGCGCCTTCCTTAGCGACATAGTCTTCTACTTGCTCTAAAAGAGGGTTGTCAGTGAATCCCTTCTCATCTACGTTGGCCACATAGATAACTGGTTTAGCAGTAAGCAGACATAGTGGCTTTAGTAACTGCTGCTGTTCTTTGTCCAGCCCTTGGCTTCTAGCCGGTTTTCCTTGATCAAGGTGCGCTCGAGTTTTTTCTAACAGTGCAACAAGTTTGATTGCGCCTTTATCACTACCAGATTTAGCTAGTTTTGTTTCACGATGTAGTGTTTTTTCCACTGTAGCTAAGTCAGCCAATGCCAACTCAGTCTGTATAGTCTCGATGTCAGAAAGAGGATTCACCTTGCCAGAAATGTGAACAACGTTGTCATTGGTAAAACAACGCACCATGTTGATAATGCCGTCGTTTTCACGGATGGTGGCAAGAAACTTGTTTCCTAACCCCTCCCCTTTAGACGCACCAGCAACAAGACCGGCAATATCTACGAACTCAACAATGGCAGGCTGAACCTTCTGTGGTTTAACAATTTCGCAAAGTCTAGGTAAACGTGGGTCAGGTACCTTGACTATGCCAACATTGGGTTCGATAGTACAGAATGGATAGTTTTCCGCAGCGATGCCACCCTTGGTCAACGCATTAAATAGTGTGGACTTCCCTACATTGGGTAAGCCGACGATTCCACATTGCAGACTCATAGGTTTATTTAATTATGAATGATAAAAAGGAAAAAATAAGAGGTAAAATAGGGCTAATGTTTTTCTTCATGACTTATATATCACGCTTCACTACTCTTGGTATGCAAATCTAGCATCGCTGCTTGATAATCACCTCGAGCGATCAGTGGCCATATCTCCAGGCTACGATGGATAGCCTCATCTATTTTGATCGCTTCTTCCTTACGCGGTAACTGCAACACATAATCCACCACAGAATCTTTGTCTCCAGGGTGACCGATTCCAATGCGCAGCCTCCAGAAATCTCCGGTAGCAAGGCGCGTAGCGATATCCTTCAACCCATTGTGCCCCCCCAACCCTCCACCTAACTTCAGTCGGGATATCCCTGGAAGCAAATCCAACTCATCATGAACCACAAGAATTTGTTCGGGTTGGATTTTATAAAAATGACACAGCATCGCCACAGCTTTCCCGCTGGCGTTCATGTAGGTCTGAGGGCTAAGTAGCCACAGTTCATTACCCCCTTGTCCGATACGAGCGCAAAGGCCGTGAAACTTCACCTCTGCTTTAAGCGTGACCTGCAATTTTTCAGCTAGTTGGGACACCCACTGAAACCCTGCATTGTGACGTGTAGCAACATACTCTTTACCAGGATTTCCGAGACCGACGATAAGTTTCATTGGACACATCGCAATATTAACTGCTCATTAAAAAGCCCGCCGGAACCAGTCTAACTCCAGCGGGCAGATGAGTAACTGGTGAATATTATTTCTTCTTCCCAGCATCTTTTTTGTCAATTTCCTTCTCATCTTCTTCTTCCTTCTGAACCATTGTCGGAATGTCTGCAGCAGCCACTGGAGCAGCGGTTGACTCCTCGGAAACCACGGCACGTGGAATTACGATTGTTGCCACAGCTGAATTGTCCCCTCTTGTAAACGCAGGCATTTCCACTCCACGAGGCATCTTTAGGTTATTCAAGTGCACTGAATTACTAGTAGACAACTCAGTCAAATCCACCTGAATAAATTCAGGTAAATCTTTC
Organism: Nitrosomonadaceae bacterium; assembly: GCA_036477105.1. Classification (GTDB taxonomy): domain Bacteria; phylum Pseudomonadota; class Gammaproteobacteria; order Burkholderiales; family Nitrosomonadaceae; genus BJGV01. The sequence goes on from JAZGCR010000198.1 coordinate 4,297, forward strand.
GGTAGGCAGGAAATATCTAGTTCAGTGAGTACGTGGCTGACGATACCACCAGATTCTTTTACTCCAGGTGAAACCTCAGCATTAACAAAGTGTAACGGCACCTTCATATGTATCTTCTTGTTCTGGTCAACCCGCTGGAAGTCTATGTGCAGCACCTGCGACTTAAACGGATGCATCTGCAGATCGCGCAAAAATACCTGCTCTTTTTCTCCTCCCAAATCAATGGACAGGATGGAAGCATGAAAAGCTTCTAACTTGAGCTTGTGATATAGGTTGTTGTGATCAAGTTCAATAGCTTGTGCTGGATTTTCTCCGCCATAGATGATTCCCGGAACCTTCCCGCAACCACGCAAGCGGCGGCTCGCACCCTTGCCCTGTAACGTACGCTTATTAGCGCTGATTTCGATTTTCATTTTACTTCTCCAAAATAGGATTACCCGCGACCAGATGATCCAAGTAAAAAAGATATCTCCTCACCCTTACTCCATGAATAGCGAACTCACTGAATCCTCATTACTAATCCTTAACATCGTTTCTGCCAGCAAACTCGCCACGCTCAACTGTTGAATGCGTTCACAAGCCTTCGCATCTTCACGCAAGGGAATGGTGTCCGTAACTACCAACTTGTCTAGCGCAGAATCTTCAATACGCTTCACAGCTTCACCTGAAAGTACCGGGTGAGTACAGTAAGCTACCACACTCTGTGCACCCTCTTCTTTCAATGCGCTAGCTGCCGCACACAAAGTGTTAGCGGTGTCCACCATATCATCCATAATTACGCAAGTGCGTCCCCTAACTTCACCGATAATGTTCATTACCTTGGCCACATTGGGCTTAGGACGTCGCTTGTCTATAATCGCTAGATCACATTCTAGGCGCTTCGCCATTTCCCTTGCTCGCACCACACCACCTACATCGGGCGAAACCACTACTAGATTCTGGTAATCACACGTCCATACATCACCTAGCAGAATCGGCATACCGTAGATATTGTCCACTGAAATATCAAAGAACCCTTGAATCTGATCCGAGTGTAAATCCATCGTCAACAGTCTATCGATTCCAACAGTAGTTAACATATTCGCCACTACTTTTGCGGTAATTGGCACCCGTATTGAACGTGGCCTTCTGTCCTGACGTGCATAGCCAAAATAAGGAATTGCTGCAGTTATACGCCCAGCAGAAGCACGTTTTAATGCATCCACCATTACCAAAACTTCCATTAAACTATCGTTCGAAGGCATGCAAGTGGACTGCAACACAAATACGTCCTTGCCGCGCACGTTCTCAAGGATCTCCACCATTATCTCACTGTCGCTAAAACGGCCGACCGTTGCACGTCCCAGGTGGATGTTAAGATGCCGCACCACATCCTGAGCCAGCTTAGGATTGGCGGTACCGGTGAAAACCATTAAGCTATCGTAAGACATAGCTATAGACTAGATACTGGAGAACAAAAGTAACTCCTTACAACATCATATCGAAAAGTAGCCGGGACATTAGTCCCTATATTATATATGGCTGGGGAGGTAGGGATCGAACCTACGAATGCTGGGATCAGAACCCAGTGCCTTACCACTTGGCGACTCCCCAGAATTACGAGTTACTGTTTCGCAAAATCTTCATGGAATGCCGATCCAATCCCTGCACCACAAAACCACTCAATTAGTCCCTAGTATATATGGCTGGGGAGGTAGGGATCGAACCTACGAATGCTGAGATCAAAACCCAGTGCCTTACCACTTGGCGACTCCCCAGAATTACGAATTACTGTCTCGCAAAATCTTGCATGGGATGCCGATCCAATCCCTGCACCACAAAACCACTCATATCGATAGGAACTTGTGCAAGTGCCATCCGTGCTACCGACTCCGTAACAAACTCGGCGAACACACAAGAACCAGAACCGGTCATTGCCACCATCGTAGCGCTGTCGAGCTGTTTGAGCCATTCCAGGTGACGCGCTACCTCGGGAAATTCCAAGCATACCACCGACTCTAAATCATTATGTCCGTGCCCTACAGAAAAGGGCGGTATTTTGACCGGAATCGTATTTCGTGTCAATTGTTTACTGGCAAAAATCTCTGTTGTAGGCACTCGCACAGGTGGCGCCAGAATCAGATACCAGGCCGGTAGCAACGCGATAGGTACGAGTTTCTCACCTATCCCTTCGGCAAAAGCATTCTCACCAAATATGAACACGGGCACATCTGCCCCCAGACTAAGACCCAACTTCATTAGCCTTTCCCTGCCCCAGTCCAAACCCCACAGGCGATTGAGCGCCAAAAGCGTAGTTGCCGCATCCGAACTACCCCCACCAAGCCCACCGCCCATCGGAATACGTTTTTCCAGGAATATTTCTACACCAAGAGAAATTCCACTTTCCTGCTGCAACAACTTCGCGGAACGTGTACATAAATCTTTCTCTACTGGTACTCCGGAAGTAGGGGTATGTAACTTGATCTCACCATCTTCCCGCACGATGAAGCTTAACTGATCAGAAAAATCGAGCAAACGAAAAACTGTTTGCAGCAGGTGGTAGCCGTCCTTTCTACGGCCTATTACATGTAGGAACAAATTAAGTTTAGCAGGAGCAGAGTAAATGAGTTTAACCATTGAATTAAAGTTCACTTCATTTAGCTGTTAGCTATTTAGTCTCCCAGTTATCTATTACTAATTTAATTTTAATATCACTATGATTAAGCACCAACGCTCTAGGACGTGCGGCTTGTATTAATTGCGATGGAAAATAACTTGAATATAAAATCTCCCAGCCATCCTGCCGTATGGCTATAACACGCCCATCTATATCCAGATCCATCTCCGACTTCGTTGTAGGTGAGCTCACGCCTCGCACCCAGTATTGCAAGCCCAAGACGGGTAAACGCCAGCCCAACACTTGTTCAATTAGATTTTCTACATCAGCAGCACGGTAAATCTTCTGTTCCGAGGTTGTAAGCAAAACAACATCTTGATTGCGCTGAATTTGTGCCACAATCTGCCCAAACGGAGAGAGAAGATGAATTTCATCGTCTGCGTTGGTATGACGCCAACGTACCCCACCGGAAAAACCTTGCTTCCCATTTTTTGCCGAGAGCCTACCCATAAGTTCAAAATTTACGGGTGCTACGCCTGCTACCGGCTCAATTACGATCGTGTTCACAACGGAAGCCCTAGGAGCAAATGAGGCACAACCGACAAGCAAAGAAAACATACAAAAAAACAACTGATAGAGCAGAAAAGAGAATCTTCTTCCACCAAATACTGGCAGCCACACCTTATACAAAAGGTGCCTCCCACCAGAATGAGTTATCATTTTCTAGATACCACATTAAGGCATGAATTTCTTCATGGTATTAAGCAACACTTCGTTGCCTGGATGGCTTTTGATGGTAGAACGCCAAACCTCTTTCGCCTCTTCCTTCGTTCCCTGCATCCACAAAACCTCGCCCAAATGAGCTGCGATTTCCGGATCGGGCTTAATCACGAACGCTTGCTTCAGATAACCAACTCCTTTATTAAGATTGCCCATGCGGTAATGCACCCAGCCCAAACTGTCTATGATGTATGGGTCCTCAGGAGAAAGTTTAATGGCTTTCTCGATCAACTCTAGCGCTTCCGGCAGACGGTTGCTGTGTTCTGCAAAGCTATAGCCGAGCGCGTTGTGGGCGTGAGCATGGTCTGGCTTTAACTGAATTAGCTTACGTAAATCTTTTTCCAAAATATCAAGTTTGCCGATTTTTTCAGCGGCCATAGCACGATCGTAGAGCAATTCAGGATAATCAGGTAGTTTTTCTAGGCCACTACTAAGTAAATAAAACACCTTCTGATGGGAGCCTGCCTCACGCAGAAATTCTGCCTCGGTAACTATCAGATGAACACGCTGCTGATCATTCTCGACTGGTAGTTGCTGTAAGTGCTTGCGAGCCTCACTCAACTTTCCTTGTTTGGAAAGCAAGAAAGCGTATCTAATTTGTGCCGGAAGAAATTGATTGCCTCTGACCACCGAACGATACCACTTCATAGCGGTATCGTTACGCTGAGTTTTCTCATAAATTCTAGCGAGATAAAAACGTATCGTATTTGGATCTTTATAACCCAGCTCTATCGCTTTTTTGAAATTTTCCTCAGCAGCGTCGAAGTCATGCAACTCCATGGACAGTAACCCCACTGCAAGTGCAACATTGGCATTTTCTGGATTCTTTGTCAGAAGTTGTTGGAACTGGCTACGAGCCTTGATGTAATTTTTCTCTGTTACCAGCATCCGGGCAAAAGTGATACGTGTTTTGTTGGCCTTGGGATAAGTCTTGAGATAGCCCTCATAAAATTCTATGGCGCTGGCGATGGAGATACGACGCAGTATCCGCCCGTAAAAAATTGCAGCCATCTCCCAGTCCGGGCGCAAAGTCAATACGTGCTTCATCTGTTGCTGCGCAATATCAAACTGATTTGCGAACAATGCCGCCTGGGACACGGCGAAATGAGCTTCTGGCAACTTGGGATAAGGTTTAGCGAACTGCTGCACCAATTCAAGTGTTTCAGTCTTATCGACATTACGTACCAATAGATTGTTCAACTGCATGAAAAACTTACTAACATTGCCTTCCACAGCTAGCAATTTGCCCAAATGAGGCCGAGCTTCGTCCAGCCTACCAGTACTCACCAGCACCGACACTATAGTCTGGTGTGCGATTACCGAATTTGGGTCAAGTTCCACCCAAATCGTTGCTGCGGCCAACGCCTGCAAGGGTTTACGTGAAAGAAGTGCCACCTCGGTAGCGCGCTGAGCGACACGTGGGTCGCGGGTAGTCTTTGCCAGCCTGAGATAACTCTCCGTAGCGATTTCTGAATCGCCGCGCTGCAGAGCTGTCTCCCCCAACAAGAAATCAAACAACATGGGGGCGGTCAAATCCAGTTTGGGTAATTCTAGCTGTCCGGCTTCGCCTTGCTCCTCCAGCTTATCTACCTCGACCACAGCTTTGCCTGGAATCTGTGCACATGCAGCAAGGCAAAGGAGCAACAACGTACCAAGAAGTTTAAGATTCATGAATAAATACAGACAAGATTCTAAATTAAAGTTATAAAGGACAAAGGTAGGCTTCAATATAGCCCACATATTAGGTATATTTTACACTCATCACAAGTAGACTACCGATAAGCTTGAAGGCTTCAATACGATTTCTCACTTTTATAGGCATTACTACTAGTTTAAAGTTCCAAGTCAACCCATCTGATAATTAAAAAATGAGTCAGGACAGACCTAAATGCCACATAACAGTTGTTCGCAAATTATCGCTCACAGAATTATGTTCTTATGACTGAAAAAAATTCTACGTTAACCATCTCCGCCCGTAGCCTAAGCCGAGACTTTGGTGCTTATACTGCTGTCCGGGAAATTAATCTGGAGTTGAAACGTGGCGAAGTACTTGGATTCCTTGGCCCTAATGGCGCTGGCAAAACTACCACCATGCGTATGCTTACTGGTAATCTTGCTCCCAGCAGTGGTAGTGTGGAAATTTGTGGTATAGATTTACTGGACAAGCCACGTGACGCCAAGACACACATCGGATATTTACCCGAAACGCCGCCTCTTTACCGAGAATTAACAGTAAACGAATACTTACGACTCGCCGCCAAGCTACATCGGGTCAGCAACTTTAAAATATATTCTGCACTGGATGAGGTCAAACTACACTGCGGACTGAAAGATACGGGGAAACATTTAATCGGCTCTCTGTCGAAGGGGTATCAACAACGAGTCGGGATTGCTCAAGCGATTATTCATGATCCCGATGTAGTCATCCTTGACGAACCAACAGTGGGGTTAGACCCTAATCAGATGCGCGAAATTCTTTCCCTCATCCGTGAACTTGGTACAAAGCGCAGTGTGGTTCTCTCCACTCACATCCTACCAGAGGTTGAAAGTGTGTGTGATCGGGTGCAGATCATGCACCAAGGACAGATGGTATTTAACGACACGCTATCTGGGCTAAAACAAAAAGAAATCAGCCTGGAAGAAATGTTCGCGCAACTTACCCTGAATAACGAAACCTCAGAAAACCTTTAATTTTATGATTTTCATCATAGCTCATAAAGAATTAAAAACTCTATTTGCTTCGCCGCTTGCCTGGACGCTACTTGCTCTGATGCAGTTAGTTCTGGCATGGATCTTTCTTGGTCGCCTCGACGCCTTTATTGAAATGCAACCGCAACTAGTACAAATCGCTAACCCGCCAGGGGTGACAGAATTTATTGCTGCACCATTATTCGCCACAGCTGCAGTAGTATTGCTGATAGCTACCCCACTTCTAACCATGCGACTCATTGCCGAGGAACGCCGTAATCACACCATGATTTTTCTTATTTCTGCACCGATTTCTATGACTGATATCGTTTTGGGTAAATTTCTAGGTTTGATGATTTTCTTCTCTGCAGTAATCACTCTGGTTGTAGCACTATCGATCTCGCTGTTGACAGGCAGTATATTAGATTTCGGTTTATTGTTGAGTAACGTCTCCGGTCTGTTTCTGATGGCCGCTTGTTTTGCTTCTCTGGGGTTATATATGTCCTGTCTCACCGCACAACCGGCGATTGCTGCTGCAGGTGCGCTGGGCGCATTACTGGGGCTGTGGGCAATAGACATTACCACGAATAACATAGACAGCATAATGCAAGACTTTTCCCTCTTTAAGCATTATGAAAGTTTTAATCGCGGCATAATCGACACTTATGATCTTGTATATTTTGTGTTGTTTACACTTACCTTTTTAGTATTGTCTATCCGCCGATTAGATGGAGAGCGTCTACGTGGTTGAACATTGGATAAGTGTGCACGAGTGATTACGGTAAACAAAAAATTACGTCTTCGCCTATTAATACAAAACGGTCTGTTTATTTTACTGCTATTGCTATTGGTCGGTTTACTGGGTTATCTAGGACGAGAAAACAGCATTCAGTGGGATATCAGTCAGAATGGGCGCAATACTCTAAGCCAGGGGAGCGTAGAGGTACTACAAAAGATGGATGGCCCAGTTACCGTCACTGTCTATGCCACGGCTCAGGATGCACGGTTAGGAGATATTCGCAAGATCATAAGTGACTTCCTTATGCTTTATCAACGCATTAAGCCTGATTTTACGCTCACATTTATTGATCCCACGGAGCATCCGAAGGTCACTCAGGAAGCAAAAATCAAGGTCAACGGTGAAATGGTAGTAACTTTCAATGGTCGAAGCGAACATTTAACCATAGTCAATGAGCAGGTATTTACTAATTTACTGATACGGCTGGTTCGTTCTGGTGAAAAACTGGTGATGGACCTTAGCGGCCATGGTGAACGCAAACTCGACGGTCATGCTAATCATGACCTGGGAGAATTTGGAAAACAGTTGTCTATGAAAGGTTTTAAAACTGGCGCGCTTAATCTAGCTATTGCTCAGGACGTGCCGGCCAACGCAAGTGTGCTCATTATTGCCTCACCACAGGTGGACTTACTAAAAGGTGAAGTGGACAAAATACTTGCGTACATTGCTCGCGGTGGCAACCTATTGTGGCTGATCGACCAGGAGTCTTTGCGTGGGCTGCAACCGTTGGCGGAGAAATTAGGTTTAACGCTCACACCGGGTGTAGTTGTTGATCCTCAGGCACAACAACTAAAATCACCTATTACGTTCGCTTTGGGGGCAAATTATGGACAGCATCCAGTCACACGTAATTTCAACTACATCACAGTTTTTCCCTTTGCGCGCCAGATAAGTTTAAACGAAAGTAAGGAATGGAACAGTGTTTCGCTGGTAGAGGTTGCGCAAAATGGCTGGGTAGAAACAGGTAAGCTGGAGAACAACGTTAC
>JAZGCR010000199.1:0-4125 GCA_036477105.1 Nitrosomonadaceae bacterium
GAGCGCTTGATACTACCGCTAGCCCTTACTTTAAAACGCTTGGCGGCACCACGCTTAGTCTTCATTTTGGGCATGACATAACTCCTGTTTTTTTAATATGACGCTAGGTGTTTCCTAACTGGAAAGCTTTTATAACCTAGACATCACTTGGTTTTTTTCACTAGTATATAAATATAGTCTTTTCCAGACATACCACTATCTATAACTATACACGCTCTAACAAACTAACCTTCAGTGCCTCGCTACTTCAATATTAAAGCTTCTCAATCGTTGTTTTAGTTTCAATCGTAAAATTTGTTTCCAGGTTCTTTGTATCCTGCGTTGTGTCGTTGTCTTTCTCAGCCGTATTTGGTTTAATTTCCCTTGGTTTAGTTTCTTTGGGCTTGGCTATCTTCACCTCCTTTTTCTTAGGTGATAGAACCATTACCATTTGTCGTCCTTCCATTCTTGGAAACTGCTCTACTGTTGCATAAGTTTCCAAGTCGTCTCTTACTCGCTCCAGTAGGCGTACACCGAATTCCTGATGCGCCATTTCACGTCCGCGGAAACGGAGCGTAACCTTAGTTTTATCTCCTTCGGCCAAGAAGCTAATCAAGTTGCGCAGCTTGATATTGTAGTCACCGTCGTCTGTATTGGGACGGAATTTTACTTCTTTGATTTGGACTTGTTTTTGCTTGAGCTTAGCCTCGTGTTTTTTCTTACTTTCTTGATAACGAAATTTGCCATAATCCATTAAACGGCATACTGGAGGCTGGGCAGTAGGGGCGATTTCAACCAAATCTATCTCTACTTCTTCCGCCAAAGATATAGCGATTTCCAGAGTGACGATACCTATTTGTTCTCCTTCCACACCGATTAACCGCACTTCCGGCGCATTAATCTCATAATTGACACGTGCCACTTTTTCCTGAGCTATAGTAGTTCCCCGAGTTTGTTAAATAAATTAAGCTGCACCAATCTTTGTAGATATCTCTACTTTAAGGCGTTCAATCAATACCTGAAGAGACATTTGGCCAAGATCGGAACCAGATCGGGTACGCACGGCAACCGTTTGAGTTGCTACTTCTTTGGAGCCCACTATGATCTGGTAGGGCAGCTTTTGAAAACTATGTTCTCGTATTTTATAGGGTATTTTTTCATTTCTCAAGTCAGCATGTGCTCGGATGCCGCTGCGCTTGAGTTCATTAGTTATTTTTTTGGCGTAATCTGCTTGTCCTTCAGAGATGTTCAGTACCACTACCTGATATGGTGAAAGCCACAAGGGAAGAGCTCCAGCATGGTTCTCGATGAGAATGCCAATGAAGCGCTCCAATGATCCTAAAATTGCACGGTGTAGCATTACTGGCACCTGGCGTGTATTATCCTCGGCAACAAACTCTGCTCCCAACCTCTCTGGCATGGAGAAGTCAAGCTGAAGTGTGCCGCATTGCCACACCCTGCCGATACTATCCCTGAGAGAAAAATCTATTTTTGGTCCGTAAAACGCACCTTCACCTGACTGTAATTCCCAGATGAGGTTCTTGTGATTCAACGCTAATTCCAGAGCAGTTTCTGCCTTGTTCCATTGCTCCTCCGAGCCAACGCGCATTTGTGGGCGTGTTGACAGCTTCACCAGAATTTCATTAAAACCGAAGTCGGTATAAACTTTCTGTAACAGGTCAATAAAATGCACTACTTCATTCTGCACCTGAGCTTCAGTACAAAAAATGTGCGCATCGTCTTGGGTGAATGTTCGTAACCGCATGATGCCGTGCAACGCACCTGAGGGCTCGTTACGATGACACGAGCCAAATTCTGCAAGCCGCAATGGCAAATCACGATAGCTTTTTAATCCTTGGTTAAACACTTGGATATGGCCAGGGCAATTCATTGGCTTAATCGCAAAATTACGTTCTTCCGAATGTGTAATGAACATATTCTCACGAAAATTTTCCCAATGTCCAGAACGTTCCCATAAGGTCTTGTCAAGTACCTGAGGCGTCCGAATTTCTTGATAAGCGTTATCTTGGAGCACTTCCCGCATGTATTGCTCCACCTGCTGCCAGATAATCCAACCTCTGGGATGCCAGAATACCATGCCCGGCGCCTCTTCCTGAATGTGAAATAAATCCAATTGCTTGCCAAGTTTGCGGTGATCTCTCTTTTCGGCTTCTTCAAGACGGAGAAGATAAGCATCCTGATCTTTCTTTCTAGTCCAGGCCGTGCCATAAATTCTCTGTAGCATTTCATTGTGCGAATCTCCTCGCCAATAAGCGCCCGCCACTTTCATCAACTTAAATATCTTAAGTCTGGAAGTGGTGGGCACATGCGGGCCGCGGCACAAATCAGTAAAATTTCCCTGAGAATAAAGCGACACATTCTCATCTCCTGGAATAGCCTCGATGATCTGTGCTTTATAGTGCTCACTCTGGTTCTTAAAAAATTTGATTGCCTCAGAACGTTCCCATACCTTGCGTTCTACTTTCAAATCGCGTTTACTAATTTCAGTCATACGCTTCTCGATCGCTGTCAGATCTTCCAGTGTGAAGGGGCGCTTGTAAGAAAAGTCGTAGTAAAACCCGTTTTCAATTACCGGGCCGATAGTAACCTGCGCCTCGGGAAATAGTTCCTTTACCGCATGTGCCAGCAAATGCGCGCTAGAATGACGAATGATTTCCAGCCCTTCCGCATCTTTTTCAGTCACGATAGTAAGATCGCTATCGGCTTCGATGCGCTCGGACGTATCTACCAATTTACCGTTTACTTTGCCTGCTAACGCTGCACGTGCTAGCCCTGTACCAATTGACGCTGCGACTTCCATCACCGTCACTGGCTGATCAAATTTACGCTCCGAACCATCTGGTAAACGAATAACTGTCACAGTTTATTCCTTTAATAAAGAGATAGAGAAAATTATACCAGCGAATACAATTTATAATATTGCTCTCGATTAAGTTGCATAGCATCTAACTAAGAACCATCATCTAGAATTGAAGCGTCTTATTTTCGAAGGAGAACTCATGTCGCCAAATATTGTGGGCATTCTTTATTTAGCTGGAATTGCTTTATACATGTTTCATTTTTCATATAATAAGAATGGAAATTTAGGGTTCTTTTACACTAAGACGGAGGATTGCGTAGCTGCCACATGACAGCTTTTGTTTTCTTTAAGTCTAAGTTTGTACCAGTCAATACTAGGTATCAGAGCGATCTTTAACATATTGTTTTGTAATTTCTATGTTCCTGTAAGTGGGCCAGGAGAACGGTAGAAGTGCAGTAATGGATTCGGCCAACAAGTTCACTGAGCCTGTTGCGGGCTAAGGGGTTTCCTGCTATATGATGGGAAACATGTCATTAAACATTCCGAGAATACTGGAACAACGTACTTAGCATTCGTAGGTATGTTTTATGCTACGCAGTTTTTATAGGCTTGTGGCGCTCCGTAAAGCATTGGAAATATACTCAACCCAATACTTGACCTTTTGTCTTGATTCGCCCTCTACCATTATTCGCACCAGTGGTTCAGTACCCGATGTACGCAGTAGTATGCGGCCTCGGTCGCCAAGATCACGTTTGGCCTTTATCTGAGCTTCCTTGATAGCCGCATTAGCATGAAAGTCGAACCCTTTTTGGATTTTCACGTTGATAAGTTGTTGTGGGTAAAGCGTAACACCACGTAAGAGTTCTGCCAGTGTCTTTCCAGAGTCTCGCATAGCATGCAATACCTGCAACGCAGAAATAATTCCGTCACCTGTAGTGTGCTTGTCAACACAAATTATGTGGCCAGAACCTTCTCCTCCTAGTTCCCAGCCTTTCTTTTGTAGTAGCTCCAGCACGTGACGGTCACCAACGTTGGCGCGGGCAAACGGGATGTTTAATTTATTAAGACCGTTTTCTATCGCAAGATTAGTCATCAATGTACCTACTATCCCGCCTTTGAGTAGGTTCTTCTGCTGGCGGTGTTTGGCAATGATGTAGAGCAACTGGTCACCATCGTAGAGCGCACCTTTTTTATCTGACATGACCACGCGATCACCATCTCCATCAAGTGCAATACCGATATCAGCTTGGTGCTGCCTGACAGCTTTTTGTATTGTTGCACTATGTGTCGCGCCGTATTGTTGATTGATATTCAGGCCATCAGGC
>JAZGCR010000002.1:0-2875 GCA_036477105.1 Nitrosomonadaceae bacterium
AAGAAATGGGCGCTGGTGGCGCCCTATTCTTATGCTCAAGAATAATCAAGTTGGTAATTCTTAGTCTACCTACTTGCCCATCCAATTATTTCTTAGTTTTCAGACCACGTTGGTTAGCAAAATAGACCGCCAGATTTTCAATATCTCCGACACTCAAAGCCGCAGCCATACCATTCATGATAGGGTCTTTCCGCGCTCCTGACTTATAGTCGCTTAGAGTCTTTTCAATGTAAGTTGCATGTTGGCCAGCAATCTTTGGAAAAGCTGGGTTGGGGCTATTGCCATCAGGACCATGGCACGCGGCACAAATCTCCCCTGCTTTTTTCTTGCCTGCTTCAATGTCAGCCGCAATCCCCTGCCCTGAAATCAGTAGTAGTGTGCCGCTAAATACAGCAATAACGAAATTTTTCATAATAACTTCCTTGTGTATATATCGAGATTATTCACTACCAAAAGCGGCGTAATAGGCAGCTAAGTCTTCCATGTCCTGCGTGGAAAGAGTGGCCGCAATTGCCTTCATACTAGGATGGCTACGAGCAGCCGTTTTATATGCTTTAAGTGCCTTGACCAGATATTCAGGGTGCTGCCCGCCGATTTTCGGAACGTTATACACTTTTGGGTAAGCTGTATGGTAACCATCTATCTCGTGGCAACCGATACACATTGTGGTCTTCTTCTTGCCCGCAACAGCGTCACCAGTTGCTTGTACTGTTCCTGAAATCGCTAATAGTAAACCACATACAAGCATTTTCACTGTTGCTGATTTCTTCATCATATACGCCCCTTTTTAAAACATTCGTTGCATTCTACCGAGTAGTAGTACGCCCTTTCTATCGTCTAAGTATCTGTTACAGACGGGATTTATTCACTGTTTCCTTTAGGTGTGATCTTACCCAGATTTACCTAATATTATACTGTTCTTTCTAATCTGGTTGCAAATGCGGTTGTAGTTTGGAGCTCGTCCAGTTTTTCTGGATATGCTTATACTGATCGTGTCTGTTTAAATGCGAGTAACAAGTATGGATAATTTCGAATCGATGCTCGACGTTATTAGATACGAGAACTTATACCACTACTAATAACGTGTATTTTGTTCAGCTGCTAATCGCTTTGTTTCTAATTCATCCCATCTGGTAAGACAGCTCATGATTTCCTTTTCTATGCCAACAAAGCGCGTCTGTAGCCTCACAACTTTATCAGGGGACTCATGATAAGTCGCTGCATCGCCTAATTTACAGGTAATATTCGCCTGCTCCCGTTCCAAAATTTCAATTTTCGTCGGCAATGCTTCCAACTCTCTCATCTCGTTGTAGCTTAGCTTAATCCGAGAAGTTTGTTTAGGTTTTCTTGTCATTGAAACTATTTGCTGCGGCTGTGCCTCCTGCTTTCCCATCACTTTTACGAAACTCTTTGCTCGCACCCAGTCATCGTAACCGCCCACGTATTCTCGTAACACCCCATCGCCCTCGAATGCGATCACTTGGGTTACTACATTGTCTAGAAACGCGCGGTCATGGCTGACCAGAAAAAGTGTGCCGGAATAGTCCTGCAACAAAACTTCCAGTAGTTCAAGAGTGTCAATGTCTAGATCATTGGTGGGCTCATCCAGTACAAGCACATTGGCCGGACGAGCAAATAAACTCGCTAGCAAAAGTCGGTTACGCTCGCCACCAGAGAGCGATTTCACGAGCGAGCGCGAGCGTTCCGGTGCAAACAGAAAATCCTCTAGATAGCTGATAACATGCTTCCTAACCTTACCGATTTCAACGAAATCAGAGCCTTGGCTGATTGTGTCTACTAGTGTTGCTTCTTCGTTTAATTGTTCACGCATTTGGTCGAAATAGGCCACCGCGAGCTTGGTCCCTTGCCGCACCTTACCGGTATCGGGCCGTAGTTCATTCAATATCAGCTTTAACAAGGTGGATTTCCCCGCGCCGTTAGGTCCCAGTAGCCCCACCCGATCACCTCGCATGATACGGCAGGAAAAATCCTTGATTATGGTTTTGTCACCATAACTTTTGCTAACGTGCTCCAACTCGGCCACCATCCGTCCTGACTGTACCCCTTTATTTATGCTTAGATTAACCTCTCCTACATTTTCACGACGTGTTGCCCGCTTAATACGCAGCGCCGTCAGTCTCCGTACCCTGCCTTCGTTACGAGTACGACGTGCTTGTAGCCCTTTGCGGATCCAGCTTTCTTCTTGTGCCAATACTTTGTCAAATTTTTGATCGTGATCAGTTTCAACTTCCTGAATTTCCGCTTTCTTGCGCTGATATTCAGCGAAACTGCACCTAAAAGTCGCTAAACTGCCTCTATCAAGCTCGATAATTCGTGTCGTCACGTTATCCAGGAAACGCCGATCATGAGTAACAAATAATACGCTCCCGGCAAAGTCATTGAGCAACCTTTCTAGCCATTCTATGGACGAAAAATCTAGATGGTTGGTTGGTTCGTCAAGCAGTAACACATCTGGTGATACGACCAGTGCACGAGCTAGAGCAACCCGTTTCTTCAGTCCTCCAGATAGGCACTCAACCAGAATATCTTCGGGAAGATTAAGTTTGTGGAGAACAGTTTCTACTCTCCCCTGGATGCGCCAGCCATCCTGAGTTTCCAATTCGCTCTGCAAATCCTGCAGTCGAGCAAGATGCCCTTCCATATCTCCATCACCGTTACTCAATGAGTGAGAAACCTCGTGGTAATCAAGAAGCACCTGACTGATTGTGCCTAGTCCATTGGATACCTCCTGAAATATTGTACAGGTTCCATCTAGCTTCGGCTCCTGCGAAACATAGGCCAGCTTCAATGCAGGCGCACGCCAAACCTTGCCATCATCCGGCTTAATCTCATCCGCCATAACACGCAGCAAGCT
>JAZGCR010000020.1:0-16982 GCA_036477105.1 Nitrosomonadaceae bacterium
ACGCCACCGGAGAAGCTGACCCTGTCACGCGCCAAACAGATAAGTGTTGCTGGATGGAAACGGCCAGTAAAAAAAGAGAGAGATGAAAAATGAAAGACGAAACGGAGAATTTGCCGCCGCCCTACAGTTATGGAACCTAGCGACAAGGAAGATCCCCCATGTGCGGCATAGTTGGCGCAGTAGCCCAAAGTAATATTGTCCCTACGCTACTAGAAGGTTTGCACCGCCTCGAATACCGTGGTTACGATTCTGCCGGAATCGCGCTGCTGAATGGTGGATTGCATCGATTGCGCACTACCGGACGGGTCGCCGAACTCAGTAAGCTTGTAAAAGAACAACAATTTCAAGGCGAGATCGGTATCGCCCACACCCGATGGGCTACACACGGTGCACCTTCTGAGCGCAACGCTCACCCCCACTTTTCCGGTGAGGTATCGAAGGTTGCGGTGGTACATAACGGCATCATCGAGAATCACGAGGCGTTGCATCAGCGCTTGCAGGCTGCAGGATTTGAATTTGTCTCTGACACTGACACCGAAGTTATCGCCCATCTCATCACGCTTAACTTAACGAAAACTCCTGATTTATTTGAAGCGGTGTGCCGTTCGGTTGCCGAATTGCAAGGCGCTTACGCCATTGCTGTAATGGAAGAGACGCATCCGGAGCGTATCGTTGTTTCTCGCAACGGTGCGCCGCTGCTGCTGGGGCTGGGTGAAGATGGTAACTATGCCGCCTCCGATGCCTCCGCGTTGCTGCAGGTTACCAAGCGCATGATCTACTTGGAAGAGGGTGATGTGGCTGAGCTGAGCCGCGATAGCTATCGCATCGTTAGTTGTCTTGGTGTCGGATTGTACAAGGAGGTGACACGCACTGTACATGAAAGTGAGCTCACCAATGAGGCGGTGGAGATGGGTCCTTATGCCCACTTTATGCAAAAAGAAATATTCGAGCAACCGGGTGCGGTAGCAAATACGCTGGAAATGGTACTCAATGCCCGTTCCATTTCTCCACGATTGTTTGGAAGTGAGGCAGAAAATATCTTCAAACAGACCGAGGGCATCCTGATACTCGCCTGCGGCACTAGCTACCACGCTGGATTGGTTGCCCGTTACTGGCTCGAATCCGTGGCTGGATTGACTTGTAACGTTGAGATTGCCAGCGAATACCGCTATCGTGTTCCAGTTTCTCAGTCCAATACGCTAGTAGTGGGAATTTCACAGTCTGGGGAGACAGCAGATACTTTAGCAGCACTCAGATACGCTAAATCATTGGGGCATCGTCATAGTCTTGCTATCTGCAATGTGGCGGAAAGTGCACTCGTTAGGCAAGCCAATTTACGTTTTCTCACCCGTGCCGGACCGGAAATCGGCGTGGCTTCCACCAAGGCATTCACCACGCAGTTAGCAGCGCTGATGCTGCTTACCATGACATTAGCGAAACTGCGCGGTAAATTATCCGGTGAGCGTGAACTTGAAATGATTGCTGCACTACGCCACCTGCCCGTTGCACTACAGCTCGCGCTGCAAGTGGAGACGCAGGTCAAGGCCTGGGCTGAAAGATTTTCCCAAAAGCGTCATGCTCTGTTTCTCGGACGCGGCATGCATTATCCCATTGCAATGGAAGGTGCGCTCAAAATCAAGGAAATTTCCTATATTCATGCTGAAGCCTACGCCGCAGGCGAATTGAAACATGGTCCGCTTGCTTTGGTAGACAAGGACATGCCCGTGGTTGCCATCGCTCCTAACGATACGTTGCTGGAGAAACTTAAATCCAATTTACAGGAAGTGCACGCACGTGGGGGTGAACTCTATGTCTTTGCAGATAGCGATTCTCGTATTCAGGAAAGCGAAGGACTCCATATTATTCGTATGGCTGAGCACGCTGGGCTGCTCAGCCCTATCCTCCACACCGTTCCACTACAGCTACTCGCCTACCATGTTGCCCTACAAAAAGGTACCGATGTGGATAAACCACGAAACTTGGCAAAATCGGTAACAGTAGAATGATGGTGTTGAGATGTATTTAGTGCTCAATTTTACGCTGGTTATTTTTTCTTTTTTCCAATTTACTCATATCTTTTCGAGTTCTCAAAGCTTGGCATTTCGTTTATGTTTAAGTCAGAGCGTATCAGGAATCCTGATGACTAGTTTTTCCTATCCTGCTGTTTCTGGCTATAGATATTAAACTATACGCCGATACATTGATTATCTAAAAAATCTAAGCGTTTTTCTGTACTTACATTGCCGCTATTCTTGAATATGATATGCTGAAACAAGAAGTTGAGAAAATTATTTTCTTGCAAGATTACAACGAAAGTTTAGTTTAAGAGGCAAGGTTGGAATTGCGGTGTTTTCTTGTAGTAAGACGAACAACAATAAATTGATTGGAGATGACTTATGAGCGTAGTGGCTGTAGTTGGTTTGGGATATGTCGGACTACCTTTGGCAGTTGAATTTGGTAAAAAAGGGAAAACTATAGGCTATGACCCTTCCAGTAGCAAAATCGAGAGCTATAAATGTTACATCGATCCGACTAACGAGGTTTCATGTGATGAACTGCAAGCTGCAAAGAATCTAACTGTGACTACCGATCCAACTAAGTTGTCTTTGGCAGACTATATTGTAGTTTCGGTCCCCACACCAGTGGACCTGGCTCACCAGCCTGACTTTACGTCGCTTATTAATGCGAGTGAAACTATTGGAAAGCATATGAAACGTGGTGTCATAGTTACCTATGAGTCCACTGTCTATCCTGGAGCGACTGAGGAAATTTGCGCTCCAGTTTTAGAGAAGCATTCGGGTATGAAATGGAAAGAAGATTTTCACATTGGTTTTTCTCCAGAACGGATCAATCCTGGCGACAAAAAACATACACTTACAGCAATCATAAAGGTTGTATCAGGGGATGATGAGGATACTTTAGAGAAAGTAGCCATGCTCTATGAAACTGTAATTACCGCTGGTGTGCACCGCACATCAAGTATTAAGGTTGCTGAAGCTGCCAAAGTTATCGAAAATACACAGCGTGACCTTAACATTGCGTTGATGAACGAATTAGCAATTATTTTCGATAGGCTAGAAATTGATTCATTGGAGGTCTTGCAGGCCGCCGGCACCAAATGGAATTTTCTTCCTTTTCGTCCCGGTTTGGTAGGGGGACACTGCATTGGCGTGGATCCCTATTATCTAACCCACAAGGCAGAAATGATTGGATACAGCCCACAGGTGATCTTAGCTGGGCGCCGTATCAACGACGGTATGGCAAAGTTTGTCGCAGAACAAACGATAAAGCAGCTTATTAAAGCGAACTGTAATGTTAAAGATGCGAAAATAAATGTGCTTGGGCTGACGTTCAAAGAAAATTGCCCCGATTTGAGAAACTCTAAAGTTGCTGAATTGATAAATGAACTAAAATCTTACGGGATTGAGCTGCATATTCATGACCCTGTAGCAGACGCTAAAGAAGCGCGTCATGAATATGGTATAAAACTTGAATCGTGGGAAAGTCTCCCGCGCGCTGAGGCGATTATTGCTGCGGTGTCTCACCAAGAGTTGATTGAGAGGCCAATATCTGATTTTCAATCCAAGGTTATCGAGGGGGGGTGCTTCATTGATGTTAAATCCCAGTTTGACCAAAAAGCACTTGCCGAAACTGGCCTTAGTGTCTGGCGACTCTGAATTTAAAAGAACAAAAGTAAGTCGGAAATGACAAAATATCAGAGCGTCCAACAGCATTTGAAAGAGCATCAATATTGCTGGTTAATTACTGGCGTTGCTGGCTTTATCGGATCCAATTTACTGGAGGCACTGCTCAAGCTAAACCAGAGAGTAATTGGGTTAGACAATTTCTCAGCCGGCTACATGCACAATCTCAATCAGGTAAAGGAGCAGGTAGAGGCACAGGCCTGGCTTAATTTTAGATTTATTGAAGGGGATATCCGCCAGCTGGAAGATTGCAGGAAGGCCTGTTGCAAAGTGGATTATGTCTTGCATCATGCAGCTCTAGGGTCTGTTCCGCGCTCAATTGAAGAACCCATCCTAACAAACGAGAACAATATTTCTGGATTCCTAAATGTGCTAGTGGCATCGAGAGATGCTTCCGTGAAACGTTTTGTTTATGCAGCATCCAGTTCAACTTATGGTGACCATCCTGATTTGCGCAAAGTAGAATCGATGATTGGCCGACCGCTTTCACCATATGCGGTCACTAAGTATGTCAACGAGCTTTATGCTGAAGTATTTTCTAGTTGTTATGGTGGTATTGAGTCCATAGGGATGCGTTATTTCAATGTTTTTGGCCCAAGGCAAGACCCGAATGGTGCATATGCTGCTGTGATCCCCCAATGGATTGCCGCACTTATTAAGGGTCAACTCCTTCGAATAAATGGTGACGGAGAAACCAGCCGGGATTTCTGCTATATAGAGAATGTTGTTCAGGTAAACCTTCTTGCAGCACTGACCGATGATCCTGAGGCGGTCAATCAGGTGTACAACGTGGCGCTCAACGAACGAACAAGCCTTAACCGGCTCTATGAAATGATACGTTCTTTGTTAGTGAGAAAATTTCCATACTTGAAGAATCATAAGCCTCAGTTCGTGGCTTTTCGTGAGGGTGATGTTCGCCATTCCCAGGCTGATGTTTCCAAGGCCGTCAGGTTGTTAGGTTATGCACCAACTCATCGAATTGATGAGGGTCTTAAGCAAGCATTGGACTGGTACATCACTAATGTTGTTACCTAATTTTTCCTTCAATATTTTTTCCTCGGAACGTATTAATCTTTTATAAAGTACATTGTTAACTATTGCAAAGCTATTAATTGTTGCTGGTTAATAGCTACCTAGTTTCCAATATTTCATTACACATTTGTTGATTATAATTTTAAAAATCAATGGAAAACCCGTCAGCGAGCAAGGGAAGGGGCGTAAGTATTCTTAAAAAAACAATTAGTTGCTACCACTCACATGTGGCGTTGTAAACAACAGTTCACCCACCAACAACACTGGGTCGATACGGGTGGATTTGCTTCTTATAGAGTTTCCTAATCTTCTTTACATAGTTCTTTGTCTCGGGATAAGGCGGAATTCCGTGGTACCTTTTAACAGCTTGCTCTCCTGCATTGTATGCTGCGGTAACCAAAGTTACATTACCTTTGAAGAATGCCAACAACCATTGCAGGTAGGCTATACCACCCTTAAGGTTATCCTCCGCATCAAAAGAATTCTTGACCCGAAAGCGCTTTGCAGTTTCTGGAATAAGTTGCATTAGACCCCGTGCGTTCTTAGGCGATACTGCGCGCACATTAAATCCAGATTCAACAGAAATGATAGCCATTACCAGTTTTGGGTCCACCTCATAAAGTGGAGCCAGTTTAGTCACTAGTTTGAAGATAGAATCATTGGGATAAATCACTTCCTCCCAATCTTTCGTCTGTTGAAGGGGTTTTTTTGACAAGCAGGTTGGCAACGATTGTGATGATGAGGCCGTGGTATAAAGCCCCATTTTTTGAGCGTGGACGTGCCCTTGTTTTGCAGCCATAGCAAATAAATGTGAGGCTATATTATCGTTTCTCGAAATACCGCGTCCATTGGCATACATCCATCCAAGAGAGTATTGTGCGTCAGCATCGCCCATCCTTGCTGCTTTGCAATAAAGTGCAACAGCCCTAGCACGATCCCGTGGTACACCTTCAGCATGTTCATATTTGAGAGCAAGCGATGCTAGCTCTTTAGGGTTTTCAGAAATTATTGATGAATCTGGAAATGCTACCAGTATATTGTCATCAGCCACGGCATCGCCGAGCCAGAAGGGCAATGAACTTAACAGCACGAACAGCCTGATATAAATAGACATTACGATACGCAACCAGATGAGCCCTGAACATATAAGCTCTAGCAATTTTTGTGCCACTATTTAATTCTTGTTTATATACAGGCAGGTAATTGAGAAAACGAAAATAAACTAGAGTTAGTGTAAATAAATCCGACAATTTCAGGCTAAGGGGGGGCTAGATCTAGTGCGATAGAAATGTTCGTTTCTCAGATTTATACGCAGCAGTAATTCTCTGCGAAATTTTATCTGCGGACTTTGCAATTTCATTTTCCATTCTTTTATTATGCCGCTGCAATTTGCCATTTAATCGAGTGATGATTTCCGAAGCAGCATAGATAATCTGACTTGAACTAAAGCCTGCTCTAATCATCTCCCTGTAGAAAGATTTGGTCAGAATGTTTGCGACTTGTCCTGGATTGTGCAAAGCATTCCTAGGCGAATTCCCAATGTTTTCTTGTGCTTCCTGTATTAGTGCCAGTTGGGCGGAGCGAGAGTTAAGAGAGATCTGAAGTTGTATCGCCTGTTGTATTGCTTGAATGGACTTACCAATGAACAGGGCAATTACATCGAGCAGGTTCAGGTCGAGTTTATTGAAAACTTCTTTGTGTCCGCATACGTTGACCACACCTACTATACAAGTGTTAACTTCAATCGGCGAGGAGATCAAACTCTTACGCGGGTCATTGGCACGCCGGGCTCGATTGGCAAACCTAGATTTTTTTATGTCTTCAATCAGTAAGGACTGGCCAGTCGCAAAAACGTGTCCTGCAATACCCTCGCCCTTTCCGATCGACTCTTTATATGCAACAGCTGGCAACAGACCGTAGCTAGCGCAAACTCGCATATGCGAGTTTTCAGACTTCGTATTGCCGAACAACATGATTGAGCAATTTTCAGCACTAAGGATTTTGGCTGTCATTTCCGCAAGCTGTAGGAGTTTTTCGTCCAGGCTCTTATTTTCCAGGTAATTGGATATACCTTGAAAACTGAACAGCGGATTTTTCACATCGCCTATAGCGTTCATTCTAATTCAGCCCATTGGTGCAATTGCGTTTCACGACGTGTTATTTCGATCTCTTCATTGCCCTGATTAACACATTGTAACTGTAGTATGCCATGAATCTCAATTACTTACCACAAGACTATTTGAGAAATTGCTGCCAGGGATAGTATCAGAATGCGGGGTACGTAGTAGTTCTCATCATTGGGGGGAGCGATTATTCAGGCTTAGGTGAAATAAAGGCTTTGTGGAAAAGATGACGCGCAAGCAGCAAGGGTGGCATGCGTAACCAACTCCCCCTTACATAAAGTCCTCGCCTTGCAGTATTTGTTAGCCAGTCTGAGCAGCTCGAGTGATCTGGCATGAGCGCCCGAGTGAAAAGTTTATCTATGAAGGTCAATGTTAATTGATTTGGTCGGCCGATCTCTATGGCTTCCATTGTGCTTGGCGGAATAGGTGTATGTAGGATACGCGTTGTGTAGTGTAAAGAATAAAAAAGCACGCGCGTCAGCTCTAGATCCTTTGCCCTCTTGACAAGTATAATCCAGAATGATGGGTTGCTGAAATGACGTAACAGGCTATCAATATCGACTAGATCCCGAAGGCCGTTATCCAGTTCTGAACCATGAAACAGATGGGCGGCACTGTGTAACACCATATCAGCTGGAGCAAAAACCATCAAATCATCATACCCATCTATTGAGCACGCTGACGCACGAAGTTTATCAGGGCTAGGATGGATAGCCGCTGTTTCTGGCAGAATTGCATGATGTACATCGATAACAGACGAGCGTTTAATGTGTCGCATAGGTGGCAATTCATGCATCCATTTACGGTAGTACCGCTGGTCATAGGTATCGTGATGAGTGGTGGCCCAGCCATGGAGCATTAAGGCAGCTTCTACTTCATTGAGACTATCTTTGGGTACCATGATATCTATGTCAGCGAAAAGACGCCCCTGAGCAGGTGGTAGCTTCGCCATAACATAGGCGGCTCCCTTAAGAAGAATAATTGGTCCTACCTTTGCTAATGCTTTCCGAATCATGGTTACTTCCCAATGAACAGCTTTGATTTGCCTTTCGGCGATTACGTGCATCCATTCGAGGTGTTCGCGGGGTTTTGATGGCACACGATTGATCAGGTCTCTCTCATCCAGTAAGGAACGGATACGTGCTAGTAGGTTCGAGCATCGTGCTTGGCGCAAGAGTAAATCCCAGTCTGCTAGACTCAGAGAAATTACTACTTCAGGGTTCCGAAGTACTCTTAATACCAATAGATTCGGAGTCACTTTGAGGAGGCCGGTGGCTTTAGCGCTGAAAATGTTTCAATTGCACCCTCCAGGGTACTGTAAGTAAAATCATAACACTGTGACGCGCCAATTAACCTAGCTAAGGCTTCAAATCCCTTTATTCCGAGAAGACTGTAATTAAAGGCGTTATCAGCAATCCGAATAAATGCACGGGATTGAGATAGCTTTTTCAGGTGGGTAGGCGCCCCAACCTGATATTTTGGGAAAATCACCCAAGCAGCGTTGGCAGTTTCATTTGCGCGGACGATGCTGTTTGTTGGTGGTTTCATGTGGGCGACCGTACCCTTTATTGTATCGCTAATTTTTCGACTGAGGACAGCGTCAGGCTCGTAGCGTTGAATGATATCGATAGATTGGTTTTTTAAACTGATAGGTCGTGGGAGTGGAACGACTTTTCCATCACCGATTTGTATCAAGGCAAGTTCATCAGAGAGTAATCGCCAGCCGCGGTTTACCAAGGCCGCACAGAGGGTGCTCTTGCCTGATCCGGGCGGAGCTGGTAAAACGGCAGCATGGCCACCTTTCTCGATTACTGCTGCATGGATGATCAAATAGTGATTGGCATGGCTAGACACGCACCAATTAAGTCCCCACTCAAACGTAGGAAAGGCTTGGTTAAGTGGCAGTGGTTTAAACAGGGGCTTACCATCAAACAGAAATTGAATCTGTGGTTTCAGCCAACGTCTCAGGTTACGAGGATATGTAAGCGAAACATGGAAATCCGCGAAATCTAAGTGTTCAATTAGTGGGTAATCAGCGTAAAGCAACCGGATTCCTTCAGCAACGCTGGGGATCGAAGTTTTCAAATGAGTGATGAAGGTGCCGGTTTGGAGAAACATCCCAGCTTTCTTGAGTCGATGTCCGAGTTCTGAAGGTGTTAGTGTAGATATATTCATAGGGCATCTTGCTGAGTAATTCCTTCGTGGAATTAGTTGTAAACAGAAATGGAACGATCGCAAGAGCTATAATGAATGCTCTAGCTTAGCCCCCGATTCAAAGGAGTGCAATACTACAAACAGCCAATTTAGTCACAACTTATATGAGATGGAGATTTGCGTGTTCCACTGATTCGTACAAAGCACTCGTTATCCGCACAGTCATTGCCTACATCGAAAATAAGTCTTACAAGGGTTATTTCCGCATATTGCCATCTTGCCTGGGTTTAATAATTATACAGCGATAAATCAGGTTATTTTTATTGAGTGTGAATCGGATGTTATTTATTTTAATACCAGTTTTTTGAATCGGCGTGTTTCATTTTTGGCTGCTAGGAGAATTGTGGGGAAGCGACAACCAGTTTACAATAGAGAGTATGTTAATAGTCCCTCCATGCAAAGTATTAATCTGACGCATCATTTTCTGATCGCCATGCCGGCCATGGCAGGTACTTGTTTTTCCAAGACGCTTACTTATATCTGTGAGCACAATGAGCAAGGTGCGCTGGGTATAGTGATCAATCGGACTGTTGATTTGACGTTGGAAAATTTGTTCGATCAGCTTGAAATTCCTTGTGCAAACTCACTTCTTAAAGGGCTGCCGGTATTGTTTGGAGGTCCGGTACAGCTAGATCGCGGTTTTGTGCTACATCAGCCAGCGGGTGAGTGGCAATCCACCCTATCGGTGGACCATGAATTAGGGCTTACTACTTCGCTTGATATTTTGCTGGCGATTGCCAATGGAGAGGGTCCGGAACAAGTATTGGTTACACTAGGGTACGCAGGATGGGCGCCAGGTCAGATTGAGCATGAACTGGCTCAGAACGCCTGGCTCACAGTGAATGCTTCACCTAGCATTATATTTGAGTTATTGCCGGAGGAACGATTGCCTGCAGCGATGCAATTGCTGGGCATAGATTTTTCCAGTTTATCAGGTGAAGCAGGGCATGCTTAAGAACGATGTATTTAATTAATGGTTAATCATTTTATTCATGCAAGATCAACAGCATTTGGTACTTGATGCAGAACGCCCCCTTGTTGGAACTGTTCTGGCTTTCGATTTTGGCGAGAAGCGCGTCGGTGTAGCAGTGGGTGATCTAGGACTGGGTTTGGCGCATCCACTTGTTACAGTGAGCGAAGGGATTACAAAACGGCGCTTCGATACCATTACCAAACTAATTGAAGAATGGAAGCCGGTGCAGTTGGTGGTAGGGTTACCCACTCATGCTGATGGCACAGATCATGAGCTAACCCGTCTGAGCAGGCGTTTTGCGCGGCGTCTGGAAGGCCGCTTTGGCATTAGTACTAGGCTTGTGGATGAGCGCTATACTTCCATTACTGCTAGCGTAACGTTGCGGGAAGCGGGTATCAAAGGAAAAAAACAAAAGCTAGTATTAGATCAAGTGGCTGCTCAACAGATACTACAATCTTATTTTGATAGACAATATGCACCTACCTGATGCAGAGCAAGTACTTGCTGACCTGACTGAGAAAATGCGGCCAGATGTTACTAAAAACACTGTGTTGGTTGGCATTTACACCGGCGGAGTGTGGTTAGCGGAGCGACTACACCAAACTTTGGGACTTGCGCTTCCTCTTGGCACTCTAGATGTTTCATTTTACCGAGACGATTTTGGCCAAATTGGTCTACACCCTCAAGTCAAGCCATCTAACATTCCGTTTGAAGTGGAAGGCCGTCATATCATACTGATAGACGATGTGCTCTATACTGGGCGCACCATTCGTGCTGCTATGAACGAATTATTTGACTATGGGCGACCTGCTAGCATCCGCCTTGCGGCTCTAGTAGACCGGGGTGGGAGGGAGTTGCCCGTCGCTGCCAATTATGTCGGAGCGACGATCGTTTTGTTAGAGGATAAAATGCTGGCGCTAGAACAGAGTAATAACGGAAAATTGAGTCTGAGTTTATATGGCAAAATACCTACGGGATAATGAATCATAACCCGCAGTTAAATAAAAGTGGTGAACTGCAACATCTTCTTACTACTGAGGGGCTTCCTGCTTCCATTTTGTTAAACATACTCGACACCGCCGAATCATTTGTCGGGGTTACTGAGCGTGACGTTAAAAAAGTGCCGTTGCTACGCGGCAAATCCATATTCAATCTGTTCTTCGAGCCCAGTACCCGCACTCGTACTACATTCGAAATCGCTGCCAAGCGGCTATCAGCGGATGTGGTGAATCTCAACATCGCGGCTTCCTCACAATCTAAGGGGGAGACGCTGCTGGACACAGTGAACAATCTTTCTGCAATGCATGCTGATATGTTTGTTGTGCGACATTCACAAAGCGGCGCAGCTCATTTGATAGCACGCCATGTACGACCCAAAATTCACGTCATAAATGCTGGTGACGGGCGTCATGCGCACCCTACCCAAGCATTGTTAGATATGTTTACCATTCGTCGTTACAAATATGATTTTCGAAATCTACGCGTGGCCATTGTTGGCGACATTTTGCATTCACGGGTAGCGCGCTCACAAATTCATGCGCTAACTACTCTAGGGGTACCAGAAGTACGAGTGATTACACCTAAAACCCTATTGCCGACCAAAGTCGAGCGCCTCGGTGTGCACGTGTATCACGACATGGCGCAAGGACTAAAAGATGTAGATGTGCTGTTGATGTTACGTTTGCAAAATGAGCGTATGTTAGGTGCTCGTCTTCCCAGTTCTGAGGAATATTTTAAGCAATACGGACTTACGCAGGAAAAACTAGCCTTGGCTAAACCGGACGCTATCGTCATGCATCCTGGCCCAATGAATCGCGGCATCGAGATCGATTCAGCTGTAGCCGATGGAAAACAGTCGGTAATTCTGCCGCAGGTGACTTTTGGTATTGCAGTTCGGATGGCAGTAATGACAATTTTGGCAGGAAACTGAAATTATTAATGAATGCAAAACCTTGGGGGTACCGAGTAAGGTTTTTATGTTCATTTCTAAAACCTAAAATAGAATTTTATGAGAATCCTTATTAAAAACGGACGGGTGATAAATCCAAAAAATAGTATGGATGCTGTCAACGATGTATTTATCATCGCTGGAAAAATCGTTGCTATAGGTGCTAAGCCTGATTCTTTTCAGGCCAACCACGTAATAGATGCAAAAGGGCTGATAGTATGCCCCGGTCTGGTGGACTTATCAGTGAGGTTGCGTGAGCCAGGCCTTGAATACAAGGCCACGCTTGAATCTGAAATGAGAGCGGCAGTAGCGGGTGGGGTCACTAGTCTGGCGTGCCCTCCCGATACCGATCCGCCGCTAGACGAACCGGGATTAGTGGAGATGTTAAAGCACCGCGCTAAGAGTCTGAACCTGGCTCATGTTTATCCCATTGGTGCTCTAACTCAGGGCTTGAAAGGCGAGCTATTGACAGAAATGGCAGAATTGCACGATGCTGGCTGTGTCGCTTTTAGTCAATCCGATAAACTGCTTCTAGACACGCGAGTGATGATGCGGGCAATGCAGTATGCTTCTACCTTTGGTTTTAGTGTTTGGTTGCGCCCTGAGGATACAAGTCTTGCTAACAGCGGGGTAGCCCACGATGGTGAGGTGGCGACCCGTTTAGGTTTGCCAGCGATTCCAGTGTGCGCGGAAACCATTGCCTTATCGAATATTGTCTTAATAGCAAGGGAAACTGGTGCTAAGGTTCATTTATGCAGAGTTTCCAGCGCAGAAGGGGTCGCCATGATACGTGCTGCAAGACAACAGGGCTTGCCCATCACCTGTGATGTGGCAGCCAACTACATACATCTTACCGAAATGGACATTAATTTCTTCGATTCTAATTGTCACCTTGTTCCGCCATTGCGTGGTTTAAGTGATCGCGACGCGTTACGTGCTGGTTTGATGGACGGCACGATAGACGCGGTATGTTCCGACCATGCGCCAGTTGATGAAGATGCGAAATTACTGCCTTTCGGTGAGTCTGAGGCTGGTGCCACTGGCTTAGAATTGCTGTTGTCGCTTATATTAAAATGGGCGACAGAAATGAAAATTCCGTTGGCTGTGGCGTTGGCTAAAATCACTTCAGAGCCTGCTAGAATACTTGGTGTGGAAGCTGGCCATTTGTCTATAGGTGCAGCCGCTAACTTGTGCATTTTCGATCCGGGCCAATACTGGAAAGTCGAAGCGAAGACGCTTGAAAGCCAAGGTAAGAACACACCGTTCCTTGGCATGGAATTACAGGGAAGGGTAAAGTACACTTTGGCAGATGGCATCATCGTGTACGAAGATTGAGCTTTAATTCGAGGCATACATTTTATCCGTAGCCGATATATCCGAAACATATCTGGGCCAATATGACTAACCCTTTGCTCGATTTTTCTGGGCTGCCGCGTTTTGCGGACATTCGAACTGAGCACATCGCCCCAGCTGTGGAAGAGTTGCTGGTCCGTAGCCGTTCCATTGTTGAAAAGGCACATTGCGAAGCCGCTGCACCAACTTGGCAGAATTTCGTGCAGCCAATGACAGATGTTCATGAGCACCTATTTCGTGCCTGGGGTCAGGTGTCACATTTAAACGCAGTAATGAACAGTCCAGAATTGCGTAAGGTGTATAACACCTATTTGCCGATAATTGCCAAATATTACGCTGAGCTAGCGCAAAATCAGGCATTGTTTGAGAAATTCAAAAAACTTCATAATGACAGCGAATTTGAGCGCCTAAGCGGTGCCCAAAAAATGATAGTCAAAAATGAGTTACGAGATTTTCGCCTGGGTGGTGCGGAATTAGAGCCAGAGAAAAAGAAGCGCTTTCTCCGTATTCAAGAAGAATTGTCTACACTTTCTTCAATGTTCAGCGATAACCTGCTAGATACGACCAATAATTTTGTGCTGCATACAGAAAATGTAGAAGACTTATCAGGTATTCCGAATGATGTGCTTCAAACAGCAAGAGAAACAGCCGAAAAAGATGGTGACTCTGGATGGAAATTTACGCTGCACGAACCTTCTTATCAGCCGATCATGCAGTATGCTGACAACCGGGAGTTACGTAGAAAAATGTATCACGCTTATTCTACACGTGCTAGTGAGATCGGAATATCTGATCATTGTTCTAGTAGCAATACTGATTGGGACAATACTCCGCTCATCTGCAAAATACTTGAATTGCGTAAGGAGGAGGCACAGATACTTGGGTTTGATTGCTACGCTGAAGTGTCACTTGCGTCAAAAATGGCTTCCACGCCAAAGCAAATTCTGGATTTTCTTGTTGAGCTAGCTACTAAAGCTAAGCCCTATGCTAAGCTTGATCTGGAAGAATTATGTCGTTTTGCCTCTGATCATTTGAGGCTGAATAAACTTGAATCGTGGGATTTGGCATACGTTAGTGAGAAGCTACAGATTGAGCGCTATGCATTCTCCGATAAGGAGGTAAAACAATACTTCCCTGAAACAAAAGTACTGTCTGGTATGTTCAAGTTGGTTGAAAATCTTTACAGTATTACTATAACTTCAGCGGAAGAGACACCGAACGTTCAATTTTGGCATCCTGATGTAAAACTCTTCAAAATCAACAACGCTGACGGAAAATTGATAGGACAATTTTATGTTGATCTATACGCGCGCCCTAGCAAACAAAGCGGCGCGTGGATGGACGACGCTATTACCCGCAGGCGAGTTGGGACCGGAGGGCACGACATACAAACGCCGGTGGCATATCTTAATTGCAATTTTGCAAAACCAGTCAATCTCAATGGTCAAATGCGGCCCTCACTTTTTACTCATGATGAGGTCATAATACTATTCCATGAATTTGGCCATGGCCTGCATCACTTACTTACTCAGGTGGAAGAACTAGGCGTGTCTGGCATCAACGGAGTGGAATGGGATGCAGTGGAGTTACCTAGTCAGTACATGGAGAACTTTTGCTGGGAATGGGAGGTATTGGCTAATATGACACAGCATGTTGATAGCGGCGCACCACTTCCCCGAGAATTATTCGACAAAATGCTTGCTGCGAAAAATTTTCAGAGTGGCCTTCAGACCTTGCGCCAGATAGAGTTTTCACTATTTGACATGCATCTACATTACGATTTTAATCTGGGTGAAGGGAAGACGGTATTGAAGTTGCTCGATAAGATTCGTGAGCAGGTGGCGGTTATTATTCCACCGGAGTTCAATCGTTTCCCCAATAGTTTCTCACACATCTTCGCGGGTGGATACGCGGCAGGTTATTACAGCTACAAATGGGCAGAAGTACTGTCTGCTGATGCTTATAGTATGTTTGAGGAGAGTGCCGATGGGGCGATGAATGGGAAGATCAGTGCACGTTTTCGTGATGAAATTCTTGCTGTGGGCGGGAGCCGAACGGCGTTAGAGTCGTTTATAGCATTACGTGGGCGTGAGCCGAAAATAGATGCATTGTTACGTCATTGTGGCATGGCGGTTAAGTAAACGACCAGGGGTAAAATGATTATAATTGTTATTCAAAACGGGAGAATTTGATGAAAGTAGCATATATCCTGATCCTCCTACCATTTCTTCTAGCAGGAATTGTCAGTGCAGCAGAGATGTACCGTTGGGTGGATGCCAATGGAAAGGTGCATTACACTGACACCCCGCCACCACTTACAGCGAAAAATGTACAGAAAAAGGTGTTGGGAAGTCAGGCAGGAGAAGCGCAAATGCCATATAGCCTGCAACAGGCCATGAAAAATTTTCCAGTAATTTTATATAACAGCAAGTGTGGCGAGCCATGCATTAATGCAATAGAACTTCTAACGAACCGTGGTATTCCGTTTTCTAAGAAAAACCCTGAGAATAATCCCACCGATGCGGAGGCTCTAAAAAAGGTCGCTGGTGGGGAGCTGGTAGTGCCAGTTCTAGTTGTTGGAAAAGATATACTGAAAGGATATGAGAAGGGTAGCTGGAACAGCGCACTTGATTTGGCGGGTTATCCTAAGAGCTCTGTTTTGCCGAAATCATTGGTCAAGCCAAATCCTGCAGCGGACTAACCCTCGCTGGAAGCGGTTACTCCGCTACATTAGCCCCGCAATACAAGCAGATAAAATAAAACTGGTTCTCGATAGAAAGCTGCTAGCGATTTTGTTATTGAAATTTAATAGCATCCTAAAAAAATTACTAGGAATGTAGATTTAGGGTGAATTTAAAGCAGGTGCGTTTGCAAATGTTCTACATTACTATTATTGCTAGGGTTCCTCTACGGTCTTACTCGGTTTGCGGCGCAACCAGAAAAAAGCAGCAATACCTCCTCCTGCACCTAGCAACAGTGCAATTTCTATCGCACCAATACCGGATCCGCCATGGCCACCGCCCTCACCTACATGTATTGGGATAGTGACCGCTGTGCTCATTTTGCCAGCTTTCTCTGTTTCCAGTAGCAGGTTATATTGGCCCAATTCTTTCAAGTTTACCGCAAACGTAATGCTTCCAGATGGGTATAGTTTGGCAGGCATAGACATGATCGTATTTCCATCGGCTTGGCCTTTCGTCGCTGATACTAAGCGCACACCAATCGGTATTTCACGAGACTTAGTACCCTGCAGGTCCACTGTTAGAATATGTTCACCGACTTCTGGTACGTGATCACAATAGGCATGTGTGGGAGGAAGGGCACCCTTTGGCTTTTCATAGGCGCTGAATGAGACAGGAAAGGCTCCTGTTTTTATAGAACAGTCTCCACCGTGGCCCATATGGCCAATCATTAGTTGCGCATGGGCTGATAGTGCCACTAGTGATACCATTACAGCGGCCCATCCTAGATGCAAAATCCACCCAAACGATTTGTTCATAGTGTCTCCATATATTTTGATTTGTTGGTTAATCGTTTACTCAGCGGTTTTCCTGAGTAATTTTATCGGGAAATTGTATATCAAATAAATCAAGAATGGGAGCGACGCTTAGGTACGAATTACACCAAATATAGGC